>WHTS01000242.1 GCA_009377585.1 Betaproteobacteria bacterium | reverse complement strand
CGCAATGGCAAACGCCGCCGCCTTTACCACCGCGGGATGTCTCAGTGCCAGGTTCTCGATGCGCGACGGATAGACGTTGTGGCCGCCGCGGATGATCAAGTCCTTCTTGCGCCCGACGATGGTGAGATTGCCGCGCTCGTCAAGGCGCCCGAGATCGCCGCTCATGAACCAGCCGAGCGCATTGAACGAGCTCTCGGTCGCAGCCTGATTGTCGAAGTAGCCGAGCATCAGCAGCGCCCCGCGCGTTCCGATCTCGCCGGTGGTACCGGCCGGCACCTCGATGTCCGGGTTCTCTGCATCGAAGATGCGCGTCTCGTAGCCCGGCGCGGCGCGCCCGCAGGTCGTGGTAATGGTGTCCACGTCGTCGTCCGGCAGCGTGTACTGGTGCGAACCGTTCTCGGTCATGCCGTAGATGTTCTGCGGCTTGATGTCGAGATCGAGAAACGCGCGCGCCGTCTCGGGCGGAATTACCGAGCCCGCCATGTAGAAGAGGTTCACTTTACCGAGCTTGGGCAGGCCACGCGCGCGCATGTCGGCGAGGATGTCGATCGCGTGCGTCGGCACGCCCATGACATACGTTGCCTCGGTCTCGACGATCCAGTCGAGCGGCTTCTTTCCGGGCGGCGGGTCGTTCACCACCAACTCGAAACCGGCGGCCAGGCTCTGCTCCACCGCGACCGTGGCGATGTGATGGCTCAACGGACTGTGGCTGTAGAGCACCGTGCGATGATCGTGGCTCCAGTCTTTCACCATGGCGCGTCCGTTGGCGAGGAGCGTATTGTCCGAGTGCAGCACGCCCTTCGGCATGCCGGTCGTGCCCGATGTGAAGGCGAGGTAGACGATCTTGTCGGGATTCAGGTCGGGCGCTGCGAGCAACGACAGGTCGGGCGCTTCATCTTCGGCCGGGAACGCGCTCGCACTTGCGGGCGGCGTGAATCCCGATCCGGCCGGCTGCAACGCATAGACGCACTTCATGCACGGCAACGCCGCGGCCTGCCGAAACACGTCGTGCCGATCCGCGTCCGCACCGTAGCCCGGCTGGGCGAACAGCACCGCGGCCTGGATGCGCTCCAGCAGCCGCACGATCTCGTCCACGGTGTAGTTCTGGTGCAGCGACGGATTGCACACGTAGCCGTTGCGCGAACAGGCGAGAAACACCACCACGGCTTCGACCCGGTTCGGCAGCCACACCGAGACCCGCTGTCCACGCTTCAATCCGACCGACTGCATTTGCGCCGAAGCCGCATCCACCCAACGCAGCAGCCCGGCCCAGGTGAGCCGCTGGCGCGAATCGCGCAGCGCGTAGGCCTCGGGCCGTTCTTGCGCGTGCCGCGCGAGCAGCGAATAGAGCGTGTCCTCGCGCCACCAGCCCTGCGCATAGTGATTACTGGCGATCTGCGGGTCGTGCAGCGTCAGGATGGTGCTCATGCCGGAACCGGGAGAGGGGCGTCCGGCGATTGTAAGCGCATCGGCTCGGGCGTTGAAGCACCCGGAAGCATGGCATCATGTCGGCTCGCACACCCGCGCGGCCGCCGCGCCGCAGTTTTTTTCGGCCCGCCGGCCCGTCACCGACATGGAGGCGTCAATGAGCTACGACCTGATCATCAGAAACGGCACGATCGTCGACGGCAGCGGCAGTCCGGGACGCCGCGGCGATGTCGCGGTGAGCCAGGGACGCATCGCAGCCGTCGGCACGGTTCGCGATTCGGCCAAGGCAGTCGTAGACGCCGATGGCCAGGTGGTCGCGCCAGGCTTCGTCGATCCGCACACGCACTACGACGCCCAGATCACCTGGGATCCGCTGCTGTCGAGCTCCGCCGAACACGGCATCACCACGGTCGTCATGGGCAACTGCGGCGTCGGCATCGCACCCTGCAAGCCGGCCGATCGCGAGCTGCTGGCCGACGACCTCGTGACCGTCGAGGGCATCGACAAGGACGTCCTGATGAGCGGGATCCAGTGGGAATGGGAGACCTTCCCGCAGTACATCGATGCGGCGGAGAAGCGCGGCTCGGCGCTCAATCGTGCGTTCCTCGCGCCGCTCGCCCCGTTTCGCACCTATGTCGTCGGCCGGGAAGCGAACGAACGCGCAGCTACGCCGGAAGAAACGCAGACGATCGCAGGCCTTCTGCACGAGGCGATGCAGGCGGGCGCGTTCGGCTTCACCACCACGTTCAACCGCCAGCACATCGGCCACGGCGGCAAGCCCCTGGCCGCACGCCTGGCAAGCCGCGAGGAGCTTGCCGCCTACGGCGGCGTGCTGAAGAAAGTAAACCGCGGGGTCATCGAGTTCGCGCTCACCAAGCGCTATGCCGAGCTCGCCGACGACGAGACGGAAACGCTCGAATTCATGCTCGAGGCAAGCGGGCGGCCGGTGACCTGGCTCTCGCTCAACAACCTGGTCGAGAAGCCCGGCGCGATCGAGGCAATCCTGGACCGGATCGAGCCGCTGATCCGGCGCGGCGCCATGCCGCAGATCCTCACCCGCCCGATCCTGTTCGACATGAACCTGCGCCGGCCTTTCATGTTCTCGGAGATG
>WHTS01000241.1 GCA_009377585.1 Betaproteobacteria bacterium | reverse complement strand
CGTGCTCGACGAATTGTTGCCGGAGCTGGGTGCCTTCTACGTGATGGATCGGGGCTATGTCGATTTCGAGCGCCTGCACCGATTGCATCTGGCGGGGGCCTTCTTCGTCACTCGCGCCAAGTCCAACTTGAAGGCCAAGCGCCGCTACTCCCATGCGGTGGATCGCTCCACGGGCTTGATCTGCGATCAGACGATCACGCTGCCCTTTCATTCTTCGAGGACATCACCATGGCTGTATCTGCACCATCCAACGTGCTGTATCGCATCGACGAGTGCCCCGACCTCATGGCCGACGGCTGCATCGGCGACGAACACGGCAACCTGGTCTTTCTGTCCGCCTGGGCGCGCGATACTGCCGTTCAGGAGTTCCTTGCCCGCCTGACCCTCGGTCGGGCCGAGCGGGGGCTGGATCAGTTCCATCTCGTCACCGATCAAGGGGCGTCGATCCCAGTCTTCGTCGGCTGCACCGAGAACCTGGAGAAGCGCACCACGCGCGCTTTCCGGCGCACGCTGTTCGGTTCCATGGTCCATCTGTGGCTCTTCGATCGCCGCTGCGTGAGGCCCGACAGGGCCAACGCCAGCGCGTTGGCGCTGCTGCCTAAGGCCGTCTCCGATCACACCGAGCGTCTGTGGACGCTGGTGCGTGAGACCTGCCCGCTGCCGCTGCTCGATCACTGGCGCGATGCCGTGTTGGATCTATTGCAGTCACGGCAGATGCTGACGCGCCTTCCATTCGCCCTCGGTCCGCTGGAAGGTCATCGGCTGGCCCTAGACGTTCCCGCGCTGACCACGGCGCTGGGCGAACTGATCCGCAACGGAACGCTGGGTGTTTCGCAATACGAGCCGGCCCCGGGCAGAACGCTGCGGCGGGCAGCCTGAAGCTTCACCGAAGGGCACGTGCCGCACGTGCCCTTTCATCCCGCTTCTTCAAAGGAGACCGGCATGGCTCTCATGTTCCCGCGCCTTGCGCGCAACTTCATCAAGAACGGGCTACTTTCCGACGGACGAACCCACGCTGGAAAGACTCCTGACCGCGCTGGCACCGTCTTCCGGCGCCATGTGCATTCTCGATCCCTGCGCCGGCGAAGGCGTGGCGATCGCCGAGGCTGCGCACGCCCTCGGACGCGAGCAGGTCAAGGCGTTTGCAGTCGAGTACGACCCGGAGCGCGCTGCTCATGCGCGCAAGCTCGTCGATCGTTGTCTGCACGGCGACCTGATGGATACGCTGATCTCCCGGCAGTCCTTCGGGCTGCTCTGGCTCAACCCGCCCTATGGCGACCTGACCCGCGGCGTCGATGGCAACATCGGCTATCAAGGCCAAGGCCGCGCACGGCTGGAGAAGCTGTTCTATCAGCGAAGCCTGCCGCTCCTGCAATACGACGGCGTGATCGTGCTCATCATTCCGTGCTACGTGCTCGATGCCGAGTTCGTGGGCTGGCTGACGCGCCACTTCGCCAACCTGCGCGTCTACCATGCGGTGGATACGCGGTTCAAGCAGGTGGTGATCTTCGGCCGGCGGATTCGTCAGCGCGAGCAGTTGTCGAACGACGCCAAGACGTCGCGCAGTCTGCTGCTAGAAGTCGGGCAAGGCAACATCGAGGCCGAGGAGCTGCCCTGCGAATGTCCGTTCCTGCCTTACACGGTCCCGACCTCGCAAACCGAGCCCGAGCACTTTTATCGCGTCACGCTCGAACCGGAGCAGTTCGCCGCCGAGGTACAGCGCCTGCAAGGGCTGTGGCCAGCGACCGACACGCACCTGACGGCCGCACAGCAAGCACCGCGGCCACCGGCGCACGCCTTGTCGCACTGGCATCTCGCCCTGGCCCTCGCGGCGGGCGCGATCTCGGGCGTCGTGACCTCCAAGACCGGCAGGGTGCTGGCGGTCAAGGGCGATACGCACAAGGAGAAATCCTTGACGACGGAGTACATGGAACGGGACGACGGCTCGGTCACCGAGACGCGCATCCTCACCGATCGCTTCGTACCTGTGATCCGCGCATGGGACATGACACCCGGCTCTCCGACTCGGGGAGAGGTACTGATCATTCGCTGATCGTCGTCCCTTGACGGTTCGCCGTCGATTTCATCCACCCACGGGGGTCCATTCACCCCGTGGGGTGCCGTGGCCCCTCCATTCACCAAGGAGCTACACCATGGCAATCGATGCACTCTTTATCAGCTTTGTCGCGAATCCGCGTTTTCCGTCGGGGCAAGTGGTCATGACCGCTGGCGTCGATGAGCTCGTCCGGCAAGGCCGGCTCAATCCCAGCCAGTACCTGCGTCGCCACCTTAGTGGCGACTGGGGCGATCTCTGCGACGACGACTGGCGACAGAACGACGCCGCGCTGAAGTCCGGTGAGGACCGACTGTTTTCGTCCTACGAGGTCACGCCCGACCTGAAGCTCTGGATCATCACCGAATGGGACCGCAGCGTCACCACGCTGCTGTTGCCCAGCGAGTATTGATCCTGTTTTCCAGCGGCGCTCGAGCGCCGCGCTTCTTCCCACCCCCCGGGGCATGTCATCGCCCCATCGGGGGAGGTGCATGCCGTCATGTCCACTTTCTCGATCGAGAATCTCAAGCAGCCGCGCGATAGTAGTAATTGAGCAATCCTCCGAGCCGCTGGCGGCGATAGATCGTATCGTGGTTTACCGCCGGCTGCGATTGCGGACGGATCAGCCGATTGGCCAACCCCTG
>WHTS01000240.1 GCA_009377585.1 Betaproteobacteria bacterium | reverse complement strand
CTTCGTGCGCTTGCACGGTCCAGCGGCGGTACCTATTCGTCCGCCGCCACCGCGGACCTCGCCGAGGTCTATGAGGACATCGCGTCTGCGCTTTCGCAGCAGTACCTGGTGACATACACCACCGACGCCCAAGGAGGAAGCGAGGTCGAGATCGGCGTCTCGACTTCGGACGGCGCCGACGTCGTCGCCCTCGACATCCCGCCGGACAACGTTGCTGCGCCTGCAAAGCCCACCGATAAGCAGTCCTCCGCTCCGGTGGAGTTCGGCGCGACTTGGACTCTGTTCCTGGCGCTAACGCTGACCTTCGCGGCCGTGTTCTGCGTTGCGTATTTGATTCTCGGTGGGCGCTACCGGTCCATTCGGGAACGCCGCGTGGCACGCCTGGCAACGGTCGTTGACAGGGCGGTCTCGGATGGCGCGACCAAGGAACGAGGCGCAATCTCCCTCATCCCCGAGTCGCTCGTCGTCCGCGCGGAGGAAATCGCGGAACGAAGAGGCTTTGCTGCTGCGCTTCGCATCAGGCTGGACCGCGCGGGAATGTCCCTCCGCACCGGCGAGTTCGTGGCGGGGAGTGCACTTCTGGCGCTCGCCGGCTACTTCGCCGGAACGTTGCTGTTCTCCAGCGCTTGGATCGGCATGGCACTTGGCATCGTCGTCGGCCTGCTCCCCCTCGTCGTTCTCAACTTCAAGATGGGCCGGCGATCAAAACGTATGCATGCCCAGTTGCCCGACGTTCTGTCGATCCTTGCGAGCTCTTTGCGCGCGGGACACAGCTTCCTACAATCACTCGACCTCGTAGCGCAGGAGATCGGTGAGCCGAGTGCAGAGGAGTACCGCCGTCTCTTGGCGGAGTTGCGGCTCGGTCGCGAGCTCAACGATGCGCTCGATGCAATGGCTCTTCGCATTGGGTCGGAGGATTTCAAGTGGGCCATCGTCGCGGTGAAGATCCAGCGTGAGGTCGGAGGCAACCTAGCCGAGATTCTCGACACCGTCGCGGCCACGCTGCGCGAACGTGAGGCGGTCCGTGGGCAGATCAAGGCGCTGTCGGCAGAGGGCCGCTTATCGATGTATCTGCTGTGCGGCCTGCCATTTGGCGTGGCGGGCTACATGATGCTCGTCAACCCGGAGTACCTCAGCCTCCTGTGGACTACGAACATGGGTCTCGTGATGTTGGCGGTCGGAGGGGCGCTTATGGCTCTGGGGATCATCTGGATGAGAAAGGTCGTGAAGATCGATGTCTGATACGTATCTGGCTCTTGCCCTTGCTTCGACCTTTCTTGCCGTGGGACTGCTAACCGCGTCCGTGGTCGGCGGCCGCAATCAACACCGCAGAGCGGCGCAGGTTCTCGAGGCGCAGCTCGGATCCGTCGACCTCGGGATCGACCTCAAGCAGGAGGAGTTGAACCGGCCTCTGACCCAACGGTTCGTACATCCTGCAATCAATGGTTTCGGCGCCATCGTCAAACGACTGACCAGCGAGGACATGCGCAACCGGCTCGATCGAAAGCTCCTGCTCGCTGGTTCTCCCAAGGGATGGAACGCCGAGCGGATAATGGCGATCAGGCTTCTCGTGGGTGTGATTCTCCCCACCTTCTTTCTGACGACATCCGTGCTGGGCGGGAAACTGGATACGCTGGCCATTGTGGGCGCGGGCCTGCTCTGCTATGTAGGGTGGTTCGGCCCTCACTCGCTGCTCTCGGGACGCGCGAATCGAAGGCAGGAAAACATCCGGCGGGAGCTCCCCGACACCATGGACCTGCTTACGATCAGCGTCGAGGCGGGACTCGGCTTCGACGCGGCCGTGGGGCAGTGCATCACCAACATCAAGGGAACCTTGTCCGATGAGCTGGCCCGCGTTATGCAGGAGATGCAACTCGGCGTCGCCCGGGCTCAGGCTTTCCGCAACCTCGACACGCGCACCGATGTCGAGGAGCTGAAGTCCTTCGTCCTCGCCATGATCCAGGCGGACCAGTTCGGAATCAGCGTTTCGCGGGTGCTGCGCGCCCAGGCGGGTCAGTTGCGCGTCCGCCGCCGTCAGAGGGCCGAAGAGAAGGCGATGAAGCTCCCCGTCAAGATGATCTTTCCGCTCATTCTCTGCGTGATGCCCGCTCTTTTCGTCGTCATCATCGGTCCGGGGGTCGTGCGGATGGCCCAGAACCTGTTCACGGCCTTTTGATGGGCACACACTCGACGGCTCTAGAGCCGCATTCGGGCGGCCGCACGCATCGCGCGGGAAGTTTCGCGGCTGCGTTTCTATGGGTGGTGGCATGCTTCGTTCATCTCAAGGCGGTTGTCTCGGGCGGAGGCTCGGGAAGCGTCCTGTTCCTGCTCCAGATCTCGATCATTGCGTGGCTCTTCATTCGCCGGCGTCCGGCGAGACGCGTTGACTCGCGTCCGTTGCACTGGCTTGCGGCAATCGGCGCAACCTTCGGCCCCTTCCTGCTACAGCCCGGAGGCGGTCAGGTCCCGCTTCCTCCGGCGATCGGCTTCGCACTGCAGTTGAGCGGCGTCATTCTGTCGCTCGTCGCGTTGCTGTGCCTGGGTAAGAGCTTCGGAATCGTCGCCGCCGATCGGGGCCTTGTCACGTCTGGCCCTTATGGGGTGGTGCGGCACCCGGCCTACGCCGCTTACCTGGTGTCGGAACTTGGTTTTCTCGTGCTGAACTTCTCCGCCTTCAACGTGGTAGTGCTGACGGTGGTATGGATT
>WHTS01000239.1 GCA_009377585.1 Betaproteobacteria bacterium | reverse complement strand
GCTTGCCCTCTTCCTCGGCCTGTGTCGTCTCGGCGCGATACTTGTTGGCGTTAACACTCGCTACCGCTCATCGGAAGTCGAATACATCCTGCGGAAATCCGGCGCCAGGATGCTGGTCATGCAAACCGGGTTCAGACAGATCGACTTTGCCGCCATTCTTTCAGCGATAGATGCCGACACTGTCCCGGGCTTGGAGTCAATCGTTGTCGTGGCTGCCGAGGCGGAAACGCACGGACAGGTGCTGCGCGGGAGAAGTTCCGTATCGTGGGAGCAGCTGCTGTCAGCGGGCGGCAGCGTTGCGAACGCCGCCCAACCGGACGATCCTTGCGTCCTCTTCATCACCTCGGGCACCACGCGCGGCCCGAAGCTCATCGTTCACCGTCAAGGCTCGATTGTCAAGCACGCTCGCGATGTTGCACTCGCCTGCCGGTTTGCAGAACCGGAGGCCAAGTTACTGGCGGCACTCCCGTTCTGCGGCGTCTTTGGTTTCTGCAGCGCGATGGCCGCATTGGCGGCGGGCGTGTCCATCCATCTGCTGGAGCCTTTCATTGCCGAAGAGGCTGCTCGCGTGGTGCGTGACGAACGGATTACGCATTGCTTTGGAAGCGATGAGATGTTTTCCCGTATGCTGGGCGCAGCAGGCAACGCAGACGCACCTTACCCGAGCGCTCGCGTGTTCGGCTTCGCGGCGTTTCATTCGGGCGCCCTGGAGGTCGCGAGAAGTGCCTGGATGCGCGGCGTGCCCATGCTCGGTCTCTATGGCTCAAGCGAAGTTCAGGCGCTTTTCGCGTTACAGGACCCGGCGCTGCCTCAGGATGAGCGCATCGTCGGCGGCGGGAGACCGGTCGGCGGCGCGCTCGCAGCAGTGCGTGTGCGAGACCTCGAAACCGGCGAGCTTGCTCCGCCCGGACGCAGCGGAGAACTGGAGATGACCGGGCCCGGCCTCTTCTCGGGCTATTTCAATGACCCGCGAGCGACGGCAGATGCCATGACCGCCGATGGCTTCTTCCGCACCGGCGATCTTGGCCGGCTGAGAAGTGATGGGAGCTTCGTCTACGAGGCCCGCATCGGCGACGCACTGCGTCTCGGCGGCTATCTCGTGGGTCCGGGCGAGATCGAGGACGTGATCAAGGAGATGCCGGGAATCGCCGATGCACAGGTTGTGGGTGTCGAGATCGAAGGAGCAGCCCGCCCGGCTGCATTCGTCATCGCGACGGCCGGCCGCAATGTCGAACCGCATGCCGTCACAGAACACTGCACGGCCCGTCTTGCGAGATTCAAAATACCGGCCCGCGTGTGGCAGCTCGATGCATTCCCGACCGTAGCGAGCCCGAACGGGACCAAGATTCAACGCGCGCAACTGAGACAACACGCGCTTGATCTGCTGCGACGCGAGAGCGCGCATGGCTGAGTCATTTCACTGCCATGGTAGCTCCTGAACGCGACGCGTCGGTTGCGGCTTCGACTACAGCTACAACGCCTTTGACGCGGTCGATGATCAGGCGCACAGCATTGTGGCGGCCGAGCTGACCAACAATGCCGCCGATCGGGGGCTTGGCGCCCGGCCATATCTTTCGCAGCTTCGGACGCACCATCACCGAAGCGGACCTCGTCAATTTCGTCAACGCCACCGGCTTTACCGAAGTCCTGTTCTGCGACACGGAGTATCTCAAGACGGGCTCGGCAATCAAGGGCCGTGTCGTGCCGGCCGTGATGGTGTACGCATCGGGCGAGGGGCTGGTGGTGCCGTTCGTGCAGGGCACGGGGAAGAACTGGCAGGAGGACAGCCGCTATCCTCAACGTGGACCCGTGGATCTACTGCAACTCGGCGAATCAGATGGCTGCTCCTCGCGGAGCGTGCTCCAGGCCACTCATCTATCGGTCGAGCTCGCGGCTGAGACATCGCGCCTCGGAAGCACCCACTGCTGCGAGTTCCCTCTATTACGCTCGCATCCATCGTATACGAGCCCAAGGCGCTTCAGGGAGTTGGAAAAGTCGCCCGCAACGTCCGGCAACCAGCAGGAGCGTCCAAATCCTTACATCAGCGTTATTTCGAATTGCTATCGGACTCGAGCATGCTCCTCGGATGCGCGGCCGACGCTGCCTCGATGCTGAAGAAAGGTGCGGTCCCGAGAGTTTGCGTGCGATGCATCACCCGCCGCGCGCTCGCGTCGAAGCTGTTGCGATGATGGATGGCGCAGCGGTTGTCCCAGACGATGGTATCGCCGACCTTCCAGTCGTGATGCCACGCCGGTTGTGCGCTCGTATGCGCCCATAGTGCATCCAGCAGCACATCGGATTCGGCCGCCGGCAGGCCGTCGATATAGGAATCGCGCCTGCGGCCGAGATAGAGCGCATTGCGGCCGGTGTCCGGATGGGTGCGTATGATCGGATGGCTGGTCGATATCGAGTGCCGCCGCCTGACGCCCGCGCTGTTGCGGCCTCCGTCGTGATAGATCGTGCGGCCCCGGATCTGCGAAAGCAGGTCTGCAGGCAGTGTTTCGAGCGCACGATACATATTGATAAAGCCGGTCTCTCCGCCGCCGCTCGTCGGCACCTCGAGCGACGTCAGAATGCTCGCGCTCGGGGGAACAGGGATGTTGGACATGTCGGTGTGCCAGATCGCCTCGTCGTTGCCGAGTGCCCCCAGCGAGACGCCGTTCTCGATCACGTTGGAGATGATGCTGACGTAGGGATCCGGGCGCTGCGCCTGTTGGGAAACCGAGGTGGGCGGCGAGGGCTCGAGCGCGCCGAAATAGCGGCCGACTCGAAGGAGATCGTCGTCCGTCAGGACGCAGCCGCGGAAGAGCACGACCAGGTGATCGAGCCAGGCTTGGCACACCTCGGCGATGGCTTCGGCGTCCAGCGACCTCACGTCGCCGCATTCGATCTCCGCGCCGATCGCGCCTTGGATCGGCGTGACCACAATCCTGGAGTAACGGTTGAATCTGGCGGGATCGTAGGCGCTGCGCTGCACTGTTGCGGTCATGTCAGGCTCC
>WHTS01000238.1 GCA_009377585.1 Betaproteobacteria bacterium | reverse complement strand
GTGAGGGACGAGCGTGACATGAAATAGGGAACGCTCGATAATACCGGAGCCCGGGCGCATTTGGTGCGCTTCAGGGGGCTTGCCCCCGGCAAACGGCAAGACTTGACCTGCATAGCGTATCGGCTGCCCCGTAAGGGCACGCACATCACGCGTACGCGTGGCGTGACAGGCCGCGAGGCTCTATGCGAGCTCGGAATCGGACCTATAATCGACCGGCATCTTCACACCTCCACATCGATCACGCCTTCACAGAGGGTTGCCTCGGTTACCCGTCGGAAGGTGCAGTCGTCACACACTCGGCGCTGCAACGCTCGTGCAGCCATGAAGACGATCCGCGCGACATCTCGATAAGTTGATGTTCGCGGATCACGCGAGCCTAGCCCCGCGCCTCCAAAAGCATCCGCTGTGATGCCCGCAGCACGCTCACGCTAATCCATAGCAACAGCCGCACTCGATTGCTCGAGTCTGCGGACAGGTCGGACACGACTTCGCCTGCGTGATCCGCGCGCGGGGCGTGACGAGCTGTCCGAACCTGGACTGCGCGAAGGGTGCCGTGCCCGGGCCCACGCATCCTCGCCAGCAACTGGCCCGTGACGACCAACAGGAAGAGAGCGAAGCCATGATGCGGTGCCGAACCATCCACGCAGTCCCGGCCCTTGCTGTCCTTGCAGTTGCGTTGTCGTTGGTGTCTTCAACGGTTCTTGCGCAAACCTTCCCTTCGAAGCCCGTCCGTATCGTCGTCACCTGGCCGCCCGGCGGCTCCAACGACGTCGTCGCGCGGGTGATGGCCAATCGGCTGACCGAAACGCTGGGACAGGCGTTCGTGGTCGACAACCGGGCAGGCGCAACGGGCACCATCGGCTCCGAGCTGGTCGCGAACAGCCCGCCCGACGGCTACACCGTCATGGTCAATTCGGCCACTCATGTCGCCAACGCGCACATCTACAAGAAGCTGCCCTACGACACGATGAAGGATTTCATCGGCGTATTGCCGCTCGCCCGGCAGGTCGGGATGCTGGTGGTGCACCCATCGCTGCCGGTGAAGTCGGTGAAGGACCTGGTCGCACTCGCAAGATCGCGGCCGAACGATATCGCCTGGGCATCGACGGGCACCGGTAGCTATACCTGGGTGACGATGGTGCAGCTCCTGCAGATGACGGGGACGAAGATGCTCGAAGTTCCGTACAAGGGCGGCGGTCCGGCGGTGATCGGTCTCATGGCGGGCGAGACCCAGGTATTTTTCGTCGGCATCGGCTCGGTTGCCGCGGCGTTGAAGGCGAAGCGCCTGCGCCCGCTGGCGGTCGCGTCCAGCAAACGCCTCGAGGCGTTTCCCGACATTCCGACGGTGGCGGAAACGGTTCCGGGCTACGAGCTCACGGCGTGGATCGGATCCTTCGTACCCGCGGGCACGCCGCGCCCAATCGTGGAGAAGCTCAACGCCGAGTTTAAAAAGGCGTTGCAACATCCCGACGTGACGAAGATCCTGGGCGCGCAGGCGCTGGATCCGATGCCGATGACGGTGGACGAGTTCGCCGCTCGCCTCAAATCCGACTACGACAAGTACGAAAGACTCATCAAGTCGACCGGGGGTCGGGCGGGATAGATCGGCCGGATCACGCTTCTCTAGGATTCAAGTCGCTCGGTCGAACCACAATCCCGCCCGCTTCGCGGGCACCCCTCCTTGGCCAGGAGGGGAGGTCACTTCTTGCGTTCCATCCGTCCCCTCCTAGTCTAGGAGGGGACGGACGCGACAATGTTGCGGACGGGGTGGTTTCATCCTATTCCGGCTTGATCCCCGCCTCCCGCGCCACCTTCCTCCAGCGCTCCAGCTCCGAGCGCACCAGCGGCTGAAAAACCTCAGGCGGATTGCCGACGGCCTCGGTCCCAAGCGTGGTCAATCGCGACTTCACCTCCTCTGTGCCAAGCGCCTTGACGGTCTCCGCATGCAGGCGCGCGACGATTGCCTGCGGTGTCTTCGCCGGTGCGAAGAACCCATACCAGATCCGCATCTCGAATCCAGGAACGCCCGATTCGTCGAGCGTCGGAAGGTCGGGAAGCAGCGCAATGCGCTTCTTCTCCGCCACCGCGAGGACGCGCAGCTTCCCCTGCTTGGCGAACCCCAGCGTCGCGGTCGGCGTATCGATAAACACCTTCACTTCGCCGGCCAGCAGCGCCGCAACCGCCGGCGAGCCGCCCTTGTATGGCACGTGCTGCATCTGAATGCCGGTCATCGACTTCAGCATCTCGCCGGCGAAATGCGGCACCGTGCCATTTCCGCCCGAACCGAAGTTGAGCTCACCCGGCTTGGATTTAGCGTACGCGAGAAACTCCTTGGCGGTTTTCGCCGGCACGGAGGGATGCACGTAGAGCAGCATCGGCGCCGCGGCCACCATCGTGATCGGCTGCAAGTCTCGCGCCACGTCGTAGCCGAGGCTCTTGTAGAGATTGGGCGATGTCGTGATCGTGGTGCTGGAAATGAGCAACGTATAGCCGTCGGGATTCGACTTCGTTACCTGCTCCGTACCGATCGTGCCGCCCGCGCCGGCACGATTGTCGACCACGACCTGCTGACCGAGTCCCTCGCTCCATTGCCGCGCGATCAGCCGACCGATGATGTCGTTCGGGCTCGCGCCCGGCGGGAAGGGCACCACAAGGCGCACCGGATGGGTAGGCCATGTCGCAGCGGAGCGTTCCTGCGCGACCGCTGTCGCGGCAAGGGATTGCACAAGCAGACATGTCAACAACATGCTCATTCGCACGGCGAGTTTCCACAAACCCATTGAATGCACTCCAAAAAATTACCGTCGGCAATGTAGAGCTAGAAAATGCCCGGCGCAATGCGCGTTGTTCGAAATCAATCGGAACGCCCACGGAAGTTATCATCACCAGCTAAGCAATCCGCAGATATGGCAACAAGTATCCAGGAAATCATCGCGACCAAGCAGCCGCCTGTCCCGGGCCAGCTTGTCACCGTACGCAATCGCAGATTCGTCGTTACTGCCGTCGCTGGGTCCAATTCGCCAGAAGAGCGCGCAGCTACTCAGAATCTCGTCAC
>WHTS01000237.1 GCA_009377585.1 Betaproteobacteria bacterium | reverse complement strand
AATCGCTGATACGGCAGCCGCGCTGGCCTTCCGGCGTTTCGGGAAGGAAAGCCGCTATTTCCTCGGGCCGGAACGGGTCGCGGATGTCGTAGATCCGTAGTCCGGCGCTGAACCAGGTCGTGACGACAGTGTTCTCGAGCTTCGCGCTGCCCGGCTCGGGTTCGTTCTCATGAATGTTGTGGGCGCCGATGCGGCCGCCGATGCGATGCAGCTCCTCGAAATTCTCCGGCACCGGCATGCTCGCGATCATCACGGGATTCTTCTCTTCGCGGATGTCGACCACCCAGTAGCGCTTCGGCCAGTCGCGGCCGTGATCGCCGGTCGCCTCGTCCGTCACCAGCATGAGGTTGCGGTTGAAGAGCGGGAGGCACGTATGCGTGAAGCCGGGGAACGGCGGGTGATAGTCGAGGCGGCTGATCATTGTCGGCCGCGTCTTGTCGGAGATGTCGAGGATGATGATGCCGCCGTCGATCCAGCCGATATACGCGCGATCGGGCCGCTCGGGATAGGACAGCGTGTGGTGCGGCCGGTAGCCGACGTCGAGGAATCCCTCATGTCGCGGCGGCAGCGCCTCGCCGTCGCCGACGCGCTGGCCCGGCATCCACCAGCGGCCGACTTCCGTGGGCTTCGAGGGGTTGCGCATATCCACGATCATGTAGAACTGATGGTCGTGCCGATGCTTGCTTTCGAAATCGGGTGCGCCCGTGGATATGTGCGCGTACTGACCATCCATGAACGAGATGTAGTGCGTGCCCTGGCTGGTGTCACCGGAGAGATCGAAGAACGTCACTTCGCGCGGCTCGACGGGATTTGCAATGTCGAACACCTGAAAGCCGGCGGGCTTGAGGCCGTACTTGTTGACCTGGTATGCCATAAGCAGCGTGTCGCCGCGCATCGCAAGCGAATTGCCGCGCGCGTGCGGACCCGGAAGCTTGAGCTGCCACACCATCTGCGGCGCGCGCGGTTCGGTCACGTCGAAAATCGAAAACGCGACCGGCCAGTTCTCGTGCGCGATGTACAGATATCGCTTGCCGTTTTTCGCGATCTTCATCGCGATGCCTTCGCCGAGGTTGGAGGCGCCTCCGGCGTCGTGCCTTCCGATCAGCTTCAGGTTCTGCGCGATCCGTACACTCATTCGCTCCTCCGGGTGGGTTCGTTGTCGGCGGGCGTTCGGCAGCAATGCGACGATACCAGCATCGGCACGCTTGCGAAAAGAATGCTCCGCCGCAGATGCACCCGGTTGCCCGGGTGTGTTATTGACCCCCAGGTTGGCGCCGGATATTCTCTCGCGCAGAGGAGGAAACCCCATGATCAATCGATTCGAGACGCTCGCGCGCGTCGGCCTGGTGTGTGCTGCGCTCGCGCTGGGCGGGATGGCACAGGCGCAACAGAAGCTGGTCGTCTACACCTCCAACGAAGCCACCCTGAACGATCTCACCTCGACCGCGTTCAGCAAGGAGACCGGCATCGAGGTCAGCATCGTATCCGCCGGTTCCGGGACGATCATCAAGCGCATTCAGGCGGAAAAGGACAGGCCGCAAGGCGACATCGTCTGGGGCGTATCGCGCTCGCTGCTGCAGACCAACAAGGCCTACTTCGCGCCCTACAAATCGCAGCATGTGGGCGCCATAGCAGCCGAGTATCGCGATCCCGACAACCTATGGATCGGCACCAACCTGCACGTGCTCGTTATCCTGCACAACACCAAGATGCTGCCGGCAGCCGAAGCGCCGAAGAGCTGGAGCGATCTGCTCGACCCGAGGTACAAGGGCAAGATCGCCTTTACCGACCCGCGCAATTCGGGCTCGGCCTACTCGACCGTCACGATGCTGGTGGATCAATGGGGTGGCGTCGACGCGGGCTGGCAGAAGGTAAAGACGCTGTTCGGCAACATGCGCATGCTGAATCGCTCGTCGCTGGTCTTCCAGGGAGTGGGCAAGGGCGAATATCCGCTTGGCGTCTCCCTGGAGTACGCCGGCTACCTATGGGAGAAAAACGGTGCGCCGGTCAAGACCCCTTATCCCAGCGACGGCACCCTCGCGCTGATGGAGGGCGTGGCCATCATCAAAGGCGGGCCGAATGGTGAGTCGGCCCGCAAATTCGTCGATTGGGTCAATCGCAAGGACGTGCGCGAGATGATCCTCAAGGCGACTTACCGGCGGCCCGCGCGCAGCGATCTGGATCTGTCCAAGCTCCCGGGCGGGATGCCGAACTTGTCGCGCCTGAAGCTCGCGTCCTACGACGAGGAAGCCTGGACGGCCAAGCGCAAGGAGACGCTGGAGAAGATCAGGGATCTGATCCAGGAAACGCGCTAGATGCACGGCCGCTGGCTGCGGGCTGCGCAGTGACGGCCGTTGCGATCGAAAACGTGAGTCGCGCCTTCGGCGCGGTTCAGGCGGTATCGAAGGTTTCGCTCGACATCCGCGACGGCGAGTTCTTTACCTTGCTCGGTCCCTCCGGCTGCGGCAAGACGACGCTGTTGCGCATGATCGCCGGCTTCTGCGAGCTGGATGCGGGCGCGATCCGTTTCGGCGCGAAGCGCATCGATACGCTCGCAGCGCATCGGCGCAACACCGGCATGGTGTTCCAGAACTACGCCATCTTTCCCAACCTGAGCGTCGGCGGCAATGTGGCTTATGGCCTGCGGGCGCGCAAGGTTGCGCCTGAGCGGATCGCCGAGCGCATCAAGAGCGCTTTGAAGCTCGTTCACCTGGAGGGTTACGAGGCGCGCTGGCCGCACCAGCTCTCGGGCGGTCAGCTGCAGCGGGTCGCCATTGCGCGCGCGCTCGTCATCGAGCCCGAGGTCCTGCTGCTGGACGAGCCGCTATCCAATCTCGATGCGCAATTGCGGGTCGAGATGCGCGGCGAGATCCGCCAGCTGCAGCAAAGTCTCGGCATCACCGCGATTTACGTCACCCATGATCAGGAAGAGGCACTGGCCATTTCGGACCGGATTGCCGTGATGCGCGCGGGCGTCCTGGAGCAGGTGGGCACACCGGACGCGATCTATCGCAATTCGGCAACGCCATTCGTAGCGCAGTTCATGGGAATCACCAACCTGCTCGACGGCAAGGTGGTCGATCGGGAAGGCGCGCGCCTCGTGGTCGAGGC
>WHTS01000236.1 GCA_009377585.1 Betaproteobacteria bacterium | reverse complement strand
CTAGACGCCGGAATTCGACAGCCCGCCGTTGATGTGGATGGTCTGACCGGTCATGTAGGCGCCCGCCGGACCGCACAAGGCTCGAACCATGCCGGCGATCTCGAACGAGGTCCCCTTGCGGCCGAGCGGAATCTGCGTGGTCCGGCTCGGACGCTCGGTGCCCGCGGCGCGCGAGGTATCGATCTGGCCGGGGGAGACGCAGTTGACGCGGATGTTGAATTCGGCGAGATCCTGCGCCAGGGCCTTGGTGAGCCCGACGACGCCGTGCTTCGCCGCGGCGACGTGCGGCCGACCTTTGAGGCCCAGCAATGCAGTCACGCCGGCGAAGGTGACGATGCAGCCGCCGCCCGCTTTCTTGAATGCGGGCAGGCACGCCTGCGTGAATACGAACGCGCTGTCGAGATCGGTGGCGAGAATGCGCCGCCAGTCCTCGTAGCTGATCTCCTCGAACGCTGCGTGCTCTCGGATCGCGGCGTTGAGGACCAGGATGTCGATGCGTCCGAAGCGCGACACGATCTTGTCCACCATCGCGCGAACCTGCGAGGGTTCGGCGACATCGGCGGCATAGGCTTCGGCATCCGAGCCGAGCGCCTTGATCTCGTCCACGACCCCCTTGGCCTGGTCGAGATTCGAGCGCGTATTGATCGCAACCTTGGCGCCGCCCGCCGCCAGCGACAGCGCGATCGCCCGGCCGATGTTGCGCGCCGCGCCCGTGACGATGGCGACTTTGCCCGCGAACTCCTCGCCCTTGTGCATGCCCGCTTCGCTCATTTCAGTCTCCCGGTTCGTGCCGACCTCGGCCCGGCGATCGTAACATAGCGTCTGTGCGCCGCCGCGCCGTCTCTGGGCGCGTGAGGTTCGATTAGAATCCGGTTTTATACACGCTACGGAGACGGCATGGCGCGTGCCGCGGTGGGTATCGTGATGGGCAGCAGTAGCGACTGGGACGTCATGCAGCATGCGGCCCGGGTGCTGGACGAGTTCGGCGTAGCGTTCGAGTCGCGCGTGGTCTCCGCCCACCGCACGCCGGATCTGCTGTTCGAGTATGCCGAGGGCGCAGCGCGCCGGCGCCTTGCCTGCATCATCGCCGGCGCCGGCGGGGCGGCACACCTGCCCGGCATGCTCGCCGCCAAGACGATCGTGCCCGTGCTCGGCGTGCCGGTGCCTTCGCGCCACTTGCAGGGTCTCGATTCGCTGCTCTCGATCGTGCAGATGCCGCGCGGCGTGCCGGTGGCGACGTTCGCAATCGGCGAGGCGGGCGCGGCGAATGCAGGCCTTCATGCCGTCGCCATGTTGGGGCGCTACGATCGCAAGCTGGCGGCTGCGCTGGAAGCGTTCCGGCGCAAACAGACGAGGGCCGTGCTGGCGGCGGAGCTGCCGGCGCTGAAATGATCGCACCGGGTGCATGGCTGGGATTGCTGGGCGGCGGCCAGCTCGGACGCATGTTCAGCATGGCCGCGCAAAGCATGGGCTATCGTGTCATGGTGGTCGATCCGGGCGAGCACAGCCCGGCGGGTGCTGTGGCCGACGCCAGCTTGCGAGCCGACTATCTCGACCTCGAGGCGCTCGCACGCCTGGCGCGCGATTGCGCTGCGGTCACGACCGAGTTCGAGAACGTGCCGGCGGAAGCGCTGCGCCGGCTCGCGCGCGATTGCTTCGTGAGTCCGGCGGCCGATAGCGTGGCGGTGGCGCAGGACCGGATTTGCGAAAAGGAATTCCTCGCCGCTGTCGTGGGCGTCGGCGACTATGCGATCGTGCGATGCGACGCTGACCTGGGCGAGTCGCTGGACGAGCGGTTATTGCCCGGAGTGCTGAAACGCAGCCGCCTTGGCTACGACGGCAAGGGCCAGGTTCGGGTCACGGACCGCGGTCAGGCGCTGGACGCATTCCGGGCGATGGGCAGCGAACCGTGCGTGCTCGAACGTCTGCTCGAGCTCGAATGCGAACTTTCGGTCATCGTCGCCCGCAACGACCTCGGCCAGTGTGTGGCCTACCCGGTT
This sequence comes from Betaproteobacteria bacterium, assembly GCA_009377585.1. NCBI lineage: Bacteria > Pseudomonadati > Pseudomonadota > Betaproteobacteria > Betaproteobacteria bacterium. The sequence goes on along the minus strand of WHTS01000236.1, from coordinate 1,281 downwards.
GCCGAGAACCGGCACGAGCACGGCATCCTGGACATCTCGATCGTTCCGGCTCGCGTGAGCCCTCGACTTGCGGCGCAAGCGCAGGCGGCGACCCGCGCGGTGGCCGAGCGCCTGGATTATGTCGGCGTGCTGTGCGTGGAATTCTTCGTGGTCGCCGGCCGACTGCTGGCGAACGAGATCGCGCCGCGCCCGCACAACAGCGGTCACTACACCATCGACGCCTGCGTCACCTCGCAGTTCGAGCAGCAGGCTCGCATCCTCGCCCGCTTGCCGCTGGGCGATCCGTCGCTGCACTGCCCCGGCGTCATGGTGAACCTGCTGGGCGAGCTGTGGGTGGGCGGCGAGCCCCGCTGGGATCGGGTGTTGACCAACCCGCGCGCGAAGCTGCACCTGTACGGCAAGCGCGAGCCCCGCACCGGGCGCAAGATGGGCCACTTCACCGTGCTGGGCGAAAGCGCCGACGCGACGTTGCGCCAGGCGCTCGAGCTGCGCGCGGTACTTGTCCCGCACGTGGTAGCCGCCGCTACCGCATAGGAGACTTCCGATGGCCAGCGCCCCGATGCTGCAAAGCGACCTGAAAAGCCTGCCTCTCGTTCATCGCGGCAAGGTGCGCGACCTGTACGCGGTGGGCGAAGACCAACTGCTGGTGATCCAGACCGATCGGTTGTCGGCATTCGACGTGATCCTGCCGACCCCGATCCCCGGCAAGGGCGAAGTGCTGACCGCGCTGTCGCTGTTCTGGTTCGAACGCCTGCGTCACGTCCTGCCCAATCACCTCACCGGCATCGAGTCGCAGAGCGTGGTCGCACCCGAGGAACGCAGCCAGGTGGCCGGGCGCGCGATGGTCGTGCGACGCTTCCAGCCGCTCATGATCGAGGCCGTGGTTCGCGGCTATCTCGCCGGCTCGGCCTGGAAGGACTACCGGACGAGCGGGTCGGTATGCGGCATTGCGTTACCGCCCCGCCTGAAGGAGGCGCAGCAGCTGCCCGAGCCGATCTTCACGCCCGCCACCAAGGCGCCCGCCGGAAGCCACGACGAGAACATCGATTTCGGCGAGGCGCAGCGCATCATCGGCATCGATCTGGCCGAGCGTGTTCGCGGTCATGCCATTCGGCTGTACTCGGAGGCCGCGGAATACGCCCGAACGCGTGGCATCATCATCGCCGATACCAAGTTCGAGTTCGGGATCGATAGCGACCGAACCCTCTACCTGATCGACGAAGCGCTCACGCCCGATTCATCGCGCTTCTGGCTCGCGGACACGTACCGCGCCGGCACCAA
>WHTS01000235.1 GCA_009377585.1 Betaproteobacteria bacterium | reverse complement strand
CGCAACGGTCATGCAAAAACCGCCGCTTTCCCCACAACGAGCCGCACAACGAGTATCGAAACGCGCTCGCGGCTGGTGGCGCTTGGCGTCCCGCGCCGGCGCCGGGCGGCGCGGGACGCAGCGTCCTCACGGCAGGGATCCGCAGGCCGCGACGGGTCTGTTCGATCTCGACGTCAATTGCTGCGCAGCCGGACATGCCGATCGGATAGCGTTTCTCATCGACGGCGCTGCGTATTACCGCGCGTTCATGCAGGCGGCGCGAGAGGCGCGGCGCTCGATCCTGATCGTGGGCTGGGATTTCGACAGTCGCACCGCGCTCGATGTCGACGCGCAATCGCGTCCGAGCACCTTTCTGGGCGAGTTCCTGAACGAGCTGGCTCGCGCCCGCCGCACGCTCCACATTCGCGTTCTGGAGTGGGACTATCCGGTCATCTTCGGCGTCGACCGCGAGCTTTCGCCTCTGTACGGGCTGAACTGGAAGCCGCATCGGCGCGTGCACTTTCGCTTCGACGACACGCACCCGTTGGCCGGATCGCATCATCAGAAGATCGTCGTGATCGACGATCGCGTCGCCTTCGTCGGCGGGCTCGACCTGACCAGCAAGCGCTGGGACACGCAAGCGCATCGGCCGAACGATCCCGGGCGCACGTTCGACGGCAAGCCTTATCCGCCGATGCACGACGTCATGGCCTGCGTCGACGGCGAGGCGGCAGCGGTGCTCGCCGAAACGGTGCGGGCGCGCTGGCGGGCGGCAACGCACGAACGGCTGCATCCGGTCGTCTCCTCCCACGATCCATGGCCGGACGGGATCGCGCCGGACATGACGGACGTGCATTTCGGGCTCGCCTGCACCGCCCCGCCCATCAACGGCTCGCCCGGCGTCCATCACGTGGAGCGTCTCTATCTCGACATGATTGCGCGTGCGCGCCGCGCCATCTACATCGAGAACCAGTACTTCACCTCGCAGAAGATCGCCGACGCACTGGCCGCGCGACTGGCCGAGCCCGATGGCCCAGAGATCGTGCTGGTGACCCGGCTGCTCAGTCACGGGTGGCTGGAGGAAGTCACGATGCAGCTGCTGCGCTCGCGTCACGTCGATGCACTGCGCAAGGCCGATGTGCATGAGCGCTTCTACGCCTGCTACCCGCACGTGAACGGTCTTGCCCAGGGCACCTGCATCGATATGCATTCCAAGCTCATGGTGGTCGACGACGAGTGGCTTCGGGTCGGATCGGCCAATCTCAGCAACCGCTCGATGGGCGTCGACACCGAGTGCGACATCGTCATCCAGGCCGACGGCGAGTCGCGCGTGCGAGAGGGCATCCGCCATTTCCGCAACCGGCTGCTGGCCGAGCATCTCGGGAGCGACCCTGCTTCCGTGCAACGGGCAATCGACGCGGCGATCGACGCGTCGGGCAGCATGCGCGCCACGATCGAGCAGCTGGGAAGCGCGGACCGCACGCTGGCGCCGCTCGAATTCAACCCGCCCTCGGATGCGGCGATCAGCGCTGCGTCGCTGGCCGACATGGAAAAGCCTGTTTCCTTGGAAACGCTGGCCGATCAACTCACCCCGGAGCTCGACAGCGCACTGGAGGAGTCGGTTCGGTTCCCCTGGGGCAAGCTCCTGATCGGCGTCGCGATCGTCGGCCTGCTGACGGCGGCCTGGCGCTTTTCCCCGCTTGCGCACGTCTTCACCCCCGAGGGGGTCATCGCGTGGTTCGAATCGTTCGCGGCCAACTGGTGGGCGCCCCTCGTGATCGTGGCTGCATACACGCCGGCAAGCGTCGTCATGTTTCCCAGACCGATCATCACCCTGGCGGCAGTCGTGTCGTTCGGCGCCTGGGAAGGCTTCGCTTTCGCCATGACCGGCGTGGTGCTCGCCTCGGCCATCGGCTATTACGCGGGGCGCGCGTTCGGACGCCAGGCGGTAAGGCGGCTAGCAGGTCCGCGCCTGAATCGCCTGACCCAGGTGCTGCAGCGGCGCGGCGTGATCGCCATCACGGCCGTGCGTCTCGTGCCGATCGCGCCCTTCATCGTCGAAAGCATGGTCGCGGGCGCGATCCACATGAAGCTGTGGCAATTGTCCGTGGGCACTTTCCTCGGCATGCTGCCCGGAACGCTGATGGCCACGGTGCTCGGCGACGTCATCGAATCCGCGCTGCACGATCCTTCGCGCATCAATTGGTGGTTCGTGGGAGGCGTCGCGGCGTTGCTCGCGACCGCGACTTACATCGTGCAACGCTGGTTGCGCAAGGTGGCCATAGAGCCGCAACACGACCAGTTGCATCCGCTGCAGCAGGACAAGGCACAGCAATTGCGATCGGAAGGACGCGCTTGAGTCCAAAAAGGAGACCCTCATGCTGTATTACGCGCTGATCTTTCTCGTTGTTGCCATCATCGCCGGGCTGCTGGGATTCAGCGGCATCGCCGGGACCGCATCCAGCATCGCCTGGATCTTGTTCGTGGTCGGTCTGGTGCTGGCGCTGGTGTTCTTCCTGCGCGGCCGCACCCGGCTGTAGCGCCCAGTCCCTTCGAGTTGCCCCGGTGCGCTAACCGGGGCAACCGTCTTTCCGCTTCGTACTTCGTATACCGACTGAGCTCTTTATACCGACAGCTCTTGAAAGCGCTGCTTCGAAGCCGGCTGCAGTTCCTGAAAGCGCTGGCCGCAGCCTGGAGCAAGGATCACTGCAGCCGCAAGGCTGCAGCGCTTGCCTACTACACCGCCTTCTCGCTCGCGCCGATCCTCGTCATCGTATTGTGGATCGTGGGATTGGTGACCGATGCCAAGGCGGCTTCCGACGAATTGCGGACGCAGCTCGGCGCTCTGGTCGGGCCTTCCGGCGAAGAAGCCCTCGACGCGATCATCGTGCACACGCTGGAGGAAGCGAAAGGTGGCGCCGCGGCATTGCTCGCGTTGCCGGTGTTGCTGATAGGCGCCACCACCGCGTTCACCGAGCTCAAGCAAAGCCTGGACGAGATCTGGGGCGAGAGGCCGGAGTCGCAGAGCGGCATCCGGGGCTTCCTTCGCACCCGGCTGCTGTCATTCGGCATGATTCTCGTCATCGCCTTTCTGCTGCTGGTTTCGCTCGCGGCAAACGCGATGGTTGCGCTTGCGTCCAGGCGGCTGGCGGAAGGGGTCGGCTTGAGCGGAGCCGTGGCGCTGCAACTGCTTTCCACGGCAATGACGCTGTTCGTCGTATTCGCCATCTTCGCTGCGATCTACAAGCTGCTGCCGGCGATCGAATTACTCTGGCGCGACGTCGCTCGCGCGGCTGCGGTTACGACCGTTCTGTTTCTGCTGGGTCAGATCGGAATCGGCCTGTACCTCGGAAATTCGGCAACGGCGAATGCGTACGGCGCGGCCGGTTCGCTGGCCGTGCTGATGCTGTGTATCTACTACTCCACTT
>WHTS01000234.1 GCA_009377585.1 Betaproteobacteria bacterium | reverse complement strand
ACGCCGTACCAGGAAGTGACGTTGAATCCGGACAAACCCGACTCGGCGATCGTGGGCAGATCGGGAAGCAGGCTCGATCGCTTGATGCTGGTCACGGCGATGGGACGCAGCCGCCCCGCCTTGACGTGAGGCATCGCGCCGGGGAAGCCGACCGACGAAACGTGCAAGTGGCCTCCGATCAGGTCGATCATGCCGGGACCCGAGCCCTTGTAGCCGATGTGCACGAACTTGACCTTGGCCATCACGCCGATCAGCGCCATGACAAGATGGTTCGGCGAACCGGGGCTCGCCCCGTAGTTGAGCTCGCCCGGGCGCGCGCGGGCGACCGCGATCAATTCCTTCATCGACTTGACCGGCATCGAAGGGTGCACCGCGATCATGCTCGGAAAGGTTGCCAGATTGCTGATGGGCGTGAGGTCGGTCGCCAGATCGTAAGGGAGCTTGCGATACAAGCTCATGTTGATGGAATGCGGGATGCCCGCGATCAACAGGGTATAGCCATCGGGCGCTGCCTTCACGACATAGTCGGCGCCGATGTTGCCGCCGCCGCCGGTTCGATTCTCCGCGACGACCGGTTGGCCGACACGCTCCGACAGCTTCTGTCCCACGAGCCGGCCGAGCAGGTCGGTGGCGCCGCCCGGGGAAAAGGGAATCACCATCCGGATCGGCTTCACGGGATAAGACTGCGCGAGCGCCGCTGGAGCACACGCGGCTGCGAGAACGATCAGCGCAGCGCGCCATGAGATTCGCATGATGGACCCCTTGTCATGAACGTTAGGATGGAAAGCGCATCGCGGCGGAGCGTTGGCCGAGTATATAGCGGGATTCGCCCGCATTTCTGCTCTACTGCATTCACCACGATGTCGTTGCGCCGGGCCTCAGGGTGGATAGCGACGGTTGCTGCTTTCGGTACTCTCGAGCAGGCAATCGCCGTGATTTGCGTGCTAGCATCGGGTCTCCATTCCGGAACTCACCGCGCCATGAAACCGAGTCAATCCGCCATCGTCAAGATCCGCGGCCTCGATTATCACTGCCGCATCTGGGGCAATCCGCGGGCGCCGATCGTCGTGCTGCTGCACGGGTTCCAGGATGTCTCGGCGTCGTGGCAGTTCACGGTCGATGCCCTGCAAGGCGACTGGTTCGTCGTCGCGCCCGACTGGCGCGGCTACGGTCTCACGCAGTGGAGCGGGGCCGACAGCTACTGGTTTCCAGACTACCTCGGGGACCTCGATGCGCTGCTCGACGAGCTCTCGCCCGACGCGCCGGTGAACCTGGTCGGCCACAGCATGGGCGGAAATGTCGGCGGCTTGTATGCGGGTGTGCGGCCCGAGCGCGTGCGCCGGTTCGTCAACATCGAGGGCTTCGGCATCGGCGGACGGCGGCAGGAGCCGGCACCCCGGCGTCTCGCCCGCTGGCTCGACGAATTGAAGGACGAAGCCGAGCAACGCGCGTACGACAGCTTCGACGAGTTCGCTGCCCGCATGCGGGCCGAGAACCCGCGGCTCACCGAGGAGCGCGCGCGCTTTCTTGCCGAGCATTGGGGCCGGGAGGACGAGGAGAGCGGCATCGTTCGCCGTGCCGATCCCGCACACAAGCGCAGCAATCCGACACCCACCGGCACCGACGATCTCCTCGCGTGCTGGCGCGAGACCACCGCGCCGGTGCTATGGATCGAAGGCGCGCAATCGGGGCTGATCGCCCGTATCGCGCGCAGCCCCGAGGAGTACGAGGCGCGCAAGGCGGCCATCCAGGATCTCGCCATCGAGCGCATTGAAGGCGCCGGCCACAACGTTCACCACGATCAGCCCGAAGAGCTTGCCGCGGCCATCGAGCGTTTTCTTCTCGCCTGAATCCCCGCCGTCGGGGTGGGACGACGGGGATGCCAGAAAACATTCGCCTAAAGTCGAATAGGAATGCATCGGGCCGCCCCGCAAAATCGTGACTCCTTTCCCACGAAGGAGATCACGAGATGGCACGTCACGGGACCTACCCGCACGACATCGTCCCTCCGCAGTCGCGTTACTACGACTCGGGCAGATTCGGCCGCATGTTCGCTACGTTGCCGGCATTCGCCGCCGATACGCCCGAGATACGCGAGGCGCTTCTGGACATCGGTAAGGCCGGCGGGGTTATGGATGCGAAGGACAAGCTCTCGGAAGGCCCGATCAAGCTGATCACCGATCCCGAGCTTTCCAAGCACAACCCCGACAATCCGTCGCTGACCGCGGGTTTCACCTTTCTCGGTCAGTTCATCGACCACGACATCACGTTCGATCCGACCTCGAGTCTCGAACGTCAGGTCGACCCCGAGCACATCTCCAATTTCCGCACTCCGAGTCTCGCGCTCGACAACGTATATGGCGCCGGGCCTGCCGGCAGTCCGCACCTGTTCGATCGCAAGAGCGGAATCAAATTCCTGCTCGAGCCGACCGGCACGCCGGGCAAGTTCGATGTCCCGCGCAACTCGCAGGGCGTTGCACTCATCGGCGATCCGCGCGACGACGAGAATCTGATGGTGTCGCAGCTGCAGGTGGCGTTTCTGATGTTCCACAACGCCGCGGTCGACTACGTCAAGGACAAGCTGCACCTCATGCGGGCGGACCAGGTGTTCGCCGAGGCGCAGCGCCTGGTGCGCTGGCACTACCAGTGGATCGTCGTGCACGAGTTCCTCGAGAAGACCTGCGGCGCCGAGGTGGTCGAGGACGTGCTGAACAATGGCCGCAAGTTCTACAAATGGCACAACGAGCCGTTCGTTCCGGTGGAATTCTCGGTCGCGGCGTACCGCTTCGGCCACAGTCAGGTGCGGCCTTCGTATCGGGCCAACTTCACGGGCAATCCGGGCGGGCAGCCGTTCTTCGGCATGATTTTCACGCCGGTGCCGTCGAGCCCGGTCGACCCGGACGATCTTTCCGGCGGGATACGCGCGCCGCGGCGCTTCATCGACTGGCGCACGTTCTTCGACTTCGGCGACGACAACGTGCGCGCGAACAAGAAGATCGATACGACGCTGTCGACGGCGCTGTTCAAGCTGCCCGGCTCGGTCGTCGCCAATCCCGACCCGAAGACGAGCCCCGCATCGCTGGCGCAACGCAATCTGCTGCGCCACCTGACCTTTTCCCTGCCTTCCGGCCAGAGAGTGGCGAAGGCCATGCGCCTGCCGGTGCTGCCGCAATCGGCCTTGGCCGACATTGGTCAGCATGGGCTCGACGATCGCACGCCGTTGTGGTTCTACATCCTGCGCGAGGCGTCGCACTTCAGCGGTGGCGAACGGCTCGGCCCGGTGGGCGCGCGCATCGTCACCGAGGTATTCATCGGCCTGCTGCAGGGGGACCGCACGTCCTATCTTTCGCAGGATCCCGAGTGGGAGCCGAGCCTGCCGACGGTCGACCCGAAGCGCAAGGGCGAGGACTTCACCATGGTCGATTTGCTGCGGTTTGCCGACGTGGCTTGAGGTCGTTTTTCCCCTCCTCTCATGAGAAACCAATCTCTGGATGCTGAGGATCAAGCAGGCACTGGCGTCGGGGTGATGAGGAAGCCGAGGGCTGCTGCACGACGCTTGAGCGCCGCCA
>WHTS01000233.1 GCA_009377585.1 Betaproteobacteria bacterium | reverse complement strand
TGGCCGCAAGGCTGCGCTGGATTTCAGGCTCATTGAGGCGCACGCCGCGTTCGACGAGAACGGCAAGATCGCCGCATGCGTGAGGGAGGTGGTCGACATCTGGCAACGGACCGCGTCGTTTCGCGGCACGCAGGTCGTTTTCTGCGACCTGTCGTCACCGAAAGGTGGCAAGTCGTTCAGCGTCTATGACGACATGCGCGATCGGTTGCTCGCCGGAGGCATTCCAGAAAAGGAAATCGCCTTCGTGCACGATGCCGATACGGATGCCCAAAAGGCGACGCTGTTCAAGGCGGTTCGTGAGGGCCGGGTCCGGGTGCTTCTCGGGTCCACCGCCAAGATGGGCATCGGCACCAATGTGCAGACCCGGCTGTATGCGCTGCATCACCTCGATGCGCCGTGGCGTCCTTGCGACGTCGAGCAGCGCGAAGGGCGCATCCTGCGTCAGGGCTCGACGTGTGATGAGGTGGAAATATTCCGCTATGTCACTGAAGGCAGTTTTGACGCCTATCTATGGCAGACCCTGGAGACCAAGGCGCGTTTCATCGCCCAGGTGATGAAGGGTGACCAAGGTATTCGGTCGCTGGAGGATGTGGAGCTGGCAGCATTGTCGTACGCCGAAGTGAAGGCCTTGGCGTCCGGCAATCCGCTGGTGATCGAAAAGGCCGGCGTGGATGCGGAAGTCGCAAAGCTCTCGACGCTCTTTTCGGTGTGGCGCAATCAGCGCTACGCCAACGAGGGTGAAATCGGACGCCTGCCCATGATGATCCAGTCGCTCGAACGGAAGATCGAGTCGTACGCGAAAGATGCCGAGCGCATTGAACTGCAGACGATCCAAGGCATCATGCTCGATTTGTCGGGGCAGCGCGTCGTTGGCGCTGATGCTGTTGGCGATGCGCTTCGTCCGATTATCCGTTCGACGAAAGAGGATCTGCAGACTGCAAGCCGCGCGATCGAACGGATCATTGGCCGGTTCGCCGGTTTTGAACTGGGCGTGTACGCGGCCCGAGGTGCCGAGTCCCCGAATCTGTATCTTCTCGGGGACTGCCTCTATCACGCCGATCCGTATCAAACCGGGCCCGGTCTGGTGGCGGCGTTGCTGGCGGTGCTGGAGTCGATTCCCAAACACCGTGCCGACGCTGTGTCCCAGTTGGAGATGAAGCGCAAGCGTCTGAAGGATATCCAGCGAGAACTGGACCGCCCATTCGAGTACGAGAATCGGCTTGCCGATCTGCTCGCAAGACAGCGCGAGCTGCTCAGGTTGCTTGATCTCGACAAGGACGAAGCAGGCTCGGGCAGAATAGATGCCGAAGACGTGAAACAGGCCGCCTGATCGTTTGACCCCGCTGCCGCAAGGTGGCGGGGTTTTTTATTGAGTGCTGCAGGAAAACCTTAGCCAGCGAGACGTCGAGCGCTTCGGTGGCAAAAGTGACCGCGACCGCTGCAACCCTACTTCTTGCTATGCCTGTCCAGTGCGGTGATGAAATGCCAGAACAGCTTCCCGATAAGCCGCTCGAACCGCCGAATAGCCGCCACGCGCCGTATCGTGGCAAGCCAAGCAACAGCGCAATAATCAGCAAGACGAGGCTGCCTACGGCGATAGTCCCGGGATCAGCAAGATCGTAGTTATGATCAACGTCTCCTCGGATTCGGCGCCCTTGTAAAGCGCGAAATCCGTGGGTCGCGCTGTCCAGCAGGGAAGGAAAAAGGCCGTTCAAGCCCGGCCGGGTTGTGCAGACTAAGGATCTGGCAAATTTGATCGGTATGCGCATTACGGATCAGGCGAGCGAGCAAGCAAAATGCTGTCGAGCGCAATGCCTGCGAGCTCCCGGATCGGCCCGGGAACCACGGCGAGCCGAACGCGCACGTTAGTGAATGCGAATTTTCGCAGCCTGCACCACCTTATGCCACTTCGCAATTTCGCTGCGTATCAATCTGGCGAACTCTTCAGGTGTATTGCCCGCAGGTTCGAGGCCTAGTGCGGCAAAGCGCTGCCGGAGCGCCGGAGATTTGAGCGCCCGGTTTATTTCTGCACTGACTTTGTCTACGATCGGGTGCGGCGTTCCGGCCGGGAACAGCATGCCATACCAGACATCGAACTCATAACCCGCGACGCCGCTCCGAGCGTCGACTGCCAGTGTCCTTCCCTCATACGCCGAGCCTCGTACGTCACATGCCGCAGCGAGCAGAGTATGAACGCCTAGGTGAGCTCCGCGGGCGCCGAAGGATTCGCCACATCGGCGGCACACACCACCACGCCATGCTCGCTGCACGCCTTGAGGTCGATGTGTGAAATGCCTCGGCCGGTTTGGCTCAAGAGCTTCAGGTTCTGGAATCGCGCGATGAGCTCGCATGTGACAGGCGTGCGCTCGCGCAACAACACGACCGCATTCGAGTCATGCAGACGTGCTGCGAGCTCAGCGACATTCTTGACGTTCTCTCTGAGAATGGCAACGTCGTGGTCATGCAGCCGGGAAAAGCATTTCAGGCGGCGGATCGCATCCTGATAATCATCGAGAACGGCGAATTTCAACGCGCAGTGTCCAAGCCTAGGCTAGATACCGGTCGACTATTTCCGATCCAGTGGCGGCCCATACGCCCTCATGAGCCGTAGCGCACACCCGAAGAGGGGTAGCAATAGCAAATCCGAATCGGAATTACTAATGCGCTTACCGAAAAGTCTGTGAGAAGATGAAGCGCGATCTTGATGAGCGCGACCATGCGCCGATCATGCCATGAACCGTAATCTTACGGTTACCAGCCTCGGATTGACTAAATGCGGAGTACAATTCTTATCCGTAACATGACCGACCTTTCCCTCAAAGTCTTACGCTGCCTCGCGGATGGCGGGTTTCACTCTGGCGCGGCGCTTGCGCGCGCATTCCACGTCACTCGCGGAACGATCTGGAATGCGATGCGCCGCCTCGATGCCGCGGGGCTCGAGATCTACCGCGTCCGGGGCCGGGGCTACCGGCTTGCTCATCCTGTTTCACTCCTCGACGTGGCTTCGATTGAGCGGTCCGCCCGCAGCGCAGCCCGCTGTTTCGAGATCGAGCTCGTAGACATTGCCGATTCCACCAACACCCTGCTCATGGAGCGGGCAGCGTCGGGCGCACGGGCCGGGAGCGTAATCGTTGCCGAATGGCAGGATCACGATGGTGGAAGGATACGGCACGTATGGCATGCTGATGTCGCCGGGGGTCTCACATTCTCGGTCCTATGGCGGTTCGCCCAGGGGGCGAGCTCGCTCGGAGGTTTGAGTCTCGCCGTTGGTGTCGCGCTCATCCGCGCAACTACTAAGCTCGGCGCTTGTGATGTGCGGCTCACGTGGCCCAACGACATGGTTTGGCGCGGGACCAAGCTTGCAGGCATGATGATCGAAATGAAAGGCGCTGCAACAGGTCCTACCGCGGTGGTGTTCGGCATCGACATCAATGTCGGACTGATGAAGCCCATCGCCGGCCAAATCAACCCGGCGGCTGCGGACCTCGAGATGGCGTGCCGCCGGAAGCTCGATCGCAGCGCGGTGCTCGGAATGGTTCTCCGGGAGCTTGCGCAGGTGCTGGGCGCCTTCGCTCGTGACGGGCTAGGGTCGATGCGTGCGGAGTGGGATCGTCATCATATCCATCAT
>WHTS01000232.1 GCA_009377585.1 Betaproteobacteria bacterium | reverse complement strand
CAGGGCGTGCGCAAGTTCGTGGTCGAGTTCCTCGGCAAGCCGCTGGAGTCGATTCCCTTCGGCGTCAAGCCCGAGCTCGTGCTCAGCGCTTCGCGCGGAAAGTTCTCCTACGTCTTCTCGGAAGCGGTGCCCAACGACGTGCCGGGCCACTGGCGTGCGCAGTTCGACTTCACCGTCGATGGCAGCGAGCCGGTCGACATGCGCCTCTACCTTAAGAACGGCAACCAGACGCTGACTGAGACCTGGCTCTATCAGTACCTTCCCTAAGCCTCAATGTAGACGCTTTGTCACCCATCTACTCCACTCACACATCGAAGTATCCGGCCTCTTTGGAATTCCATATCGCAAGGATCAACACCGTATCATCCGTAAGTAACCACCGATATAGGGCAACGTATGCCTCGGACCGCCGTCCCATCACGAGCTCTCGCCGTCCCTCTTCCGCCGGCCGTCCTATGAAGGGATGGTCCTCGAGGATCAGCACGGCGTCTCGGATTCGTTGAATCGTCCGACCGGCTCGGACCGAATCGACCTCGGCAATGTATGCGAAAATTCGCTCGAGGTCCGCGAAAGCGCGAGCGCTTCGTTAGACGAGCCCGCCATTGGCGAACACGGTCTGACCATTGACCCACGCGCCATCGACGCTGCAAAGCGCTGCGATGACGTCGGCAATATCCGAAGGGTCGCCAAGACGCTTGTGCGGGGTACGTTGAACGAAGCCGGCGATCTGCTGAGGCGTCTTTCCATCCGTGAACAACGTAGTATTGACGACGCCGGGAGCCAGCGCATTGACCGACACGTGACGGCCCTCCAGCTCCTTGGCCAGGCAGCTGACGAAGATGTCCTGCGCCATCTTGGTGGCTGCATAAGGGCCGTAAGTAGCCGTGCGCAGCTGAGTGATACTCGACGACAGTGCGATGATTCGACCCCCATCTCGAACGCGCCGGGCCGCCTCGCGCAGCGTGTTGAAGCTCCCCTTGCCGTTGACCGCCCACATGCGATCGAAATCCTCGTCGGGCATGTCGCGAATGGGAGCAAGCCGCATGATGCCCGCGTTGGCGACCACCACATCGACACCGCCGAACGCCCGCTCGCATGAATCGAAGAGACGTTGCACCGCCTTCGGATCGTTCACGTCCGCTTGTACCGAGATTGCCCGGCCTCCCGCCGACTCGATGTCGTGCACGACGTTCGCGGCGAGGTCGCGATTCTTCTCGCAGTTGACCGTCACGGCGTAGCCATCCCGGGCAAGCCGCCTTGCCGTCGCAGCGCCGATTCCTCGTGACGAGCCCGTGACGATCGCTACCTTGCCGCTGGCAGTGATCGAGCCAGGGCTCCTCGCGGCATTCGCGATGCCCGCGAGTCCCACAGCGGCGGGGGCGCCCACTATTGCAGCAAGCATACGACGCCGGTCAGGGCTGACGGCGATGGTCGGGTTTTCCGCAGCACGTTCCATTTGCTGTTCCTTTCAGTCAGGGATGGTCGGACGCAGTATCTCGTCGAACGACTGCACGACCTGTTTGCGGTCGCGCTTCGGCTCACGAGACTGCGGAAAGCTTAATTGGAGGGAGTTTCCGGGACTTGCCAACGCTTGCCCAAACCTTGCCCAATCCTGCAGGTTTCGACTAGCATGACCATGGACACCCGGGGTAAGCACCATGCAGGATCAGCTCAAGGACGCCATTCGGCGCTATTCGGCCAAGCACTCGAACCACGACGGACTCGCGCTGCCGCCTGTGCCGGGCTTGCGCATGATGTGCGTGGAATCGCCCCGCGGAAAACCGCACTCCACGTACCGCCCGCTCGTTTGCCTTGTTCTGCAGGGCGCAAAACACCTGCTCGTAGGCACGCAAGAGTCGATCTGCCTGGCGGGTCAGTCCGTCATCGTCAGTGCGGATATGCCAGTGACCGGGCAGGTGGTCGAGGCGAGCGCGCGAAAACCATACATGGCATTGGCGGTGGAGCTCGACATGGCGTTACTGCGGGAACTGGGAGACAGGTTCGCCGCTACGGCATCGGTAGCCGTCCCGCGCACGCGGACTCTGTTTCTGCAGAAGACCGAGGATGCGATCATGGACTGCGCCATTCGTCTCATGCGCCTGATCGGCAGACCGGATGCCATTCCCGTACTGCACGCGGGTCTCATGAAGGAGCTTCATTATTGGCTCTTGTCCGGGCCGCATGGTGCGCAATTGCGTGCCATCGCAGCGTGGGAAAGCATTTCGAGCCGGCTCGGACGAGCCGTGGCGATATTGAGGGAGGATTTTCGCGATCGAATTCCGGCCGAGAGGCTTGCCGATGCTGCTGTGATGGGGCTGACGGCGTTTCACAGGCATTTCAAGGCGCTCACATCGCTCACACCGGGCCAGTATCAGAAACGGCTTCGGCTGATTGAAGCAAGGCGTCTCATGCTGTACGAGAGCGTCAATGCGAGTACTGCCGCCTTCGAGGTCGGGTACGAAAGTGTTTCTCAGTTCACGCGTGAGTACGGACGAATGTTCGGCGCTCCGCCGAAGCGCCACAGTCGAAGCGCCACCACGGTAGGTGGCTTGTTTGCAACTGACCGACCTGCCGTTCCGTTGCAGGACTAGTTCGCATCGTCGAGACATCCGCTCCGCCCCGACAGAGGCAGAGGCTTATATGGCGATCTCAAACGCGTCCTGATTGAATGAGCGCCACCATCTGCTCGAGGCATTTGCCCCAGCCATCCTGGAAGCCCATGTCCTCGTGTTTTTTGCGGCTCTCTTCGCTTCGATGCAGGCATGTCGCCGTGTACTTGGTGCCCTTCCCTACGGCTTCGAGCGTGACGATCGCCGTCATGAATCCGCAACAGCCTTCGTCTGCAATCGATTTGTCCAGCGGGCGATACCCTGGCCCCATCAAATCAGTCCAAATGAGCCGTTGGTTTTCGGTGACTTCCAGATAGCAGCCCAGATTCGCGAAGGCCTGACCTTCGGGCGACTTCATCACCGAGCGGAAAATACCGCCGGGCCGCAAATCGACGTCACACTCGGAAATGGTCCAAGGCGCGGGTACGAACCATTGTTTGAGCTGTTCGGGCCGCGTCCAGGCCGCCCATACTTTTTCCTGCGGCACATCCACATAGCGTTCCAGCGCGAGATCGAGTTTGGGGTCCGGTCGAATTTCGATAAGACGTGACATCAGCGTTTCTCCTTTCGTTGAAGCAGGAAGGCATCGAGTTGATCAAGGCGGCGGTCCCACAGGGCGCGTTGCTCTGCCATCCAGCGCTCCGCTTCCTTCAGTTTTTTGGGCGCGAGTTCGACCGTGCGCACGCGGCCCAACTTTTCGCTTCGGATAAGCCCGCTGCGTTCGAGCATTTTCAAATGCTGCGCGAAGGAAGGCAGCGCCATATCGAAGGGCTCTGCCAACTCCGTGACCCGCGCGGGACCTTTGCTGAGCCGTTCCAGCACCGCTCGGCGGGTGGGATCGGCGAGCGCCTGGAACACGGCATTTAAGTCAGATGAACGGTTAGGCATTCGCCTAACTATAAGGATACCCATTACTAAGGTCAACACCTAAGTGTGGCCCGAATGCGCCTAGTCGTTTGACGCAGACAAAAAACTTCCTGATTAGCGACATTCTTCAGCCAGCCGAATGAGCGCGGCGGGCCGAGGCGAGGTGAGGCAAGCGGCGCGCACCAGGCGAGCCAAGATGGAGGCGAGATTGAAGCGGCGG
>WHTS01000231.1 GCA_009377585.1 Betaproteobacteria bacterium | reverse complement strand
GGGTACGCAACCGCCGCCAGCATTCACGCCGCCACTGGTCATACCACCGTCGTCGCATTTAGCGCCGGGAATCTCAGCGCTGTGGCCGAAGCAATCCGGCAACAGCATCCCGGCGCGCATCTGATTGTCTGTGCGGACGATGACCGGGAGACCGTCGGGAATCCGGGACTCGCCAACGCTCATGCCGCCGCCCGAGCTGTCGGGGCGCTGCTTGCGGTTCCGATATTCGGTGAGGACCGCTCAAGAGGGGTAATCGATTTCAACGACCTGCACAGATTGTGCGGGCCGGAAGCCGTGCGCGAGGCGATTACTGCGGCCTGCAGCGTAGTGCCCGATGAGGCGGTTGGGAATCACGCATTCGCCGGCGCAGCAGGCGCCCGCCACTGGCCTGATCCGGAGCCTCTGGCGGAGCAGCTGACGGCGCACCCGTATCCCGTCGATGCTCTTCCGCCGCTCATGCGCGATGCGGTGAATGAGGTACAGCGTTTCGTCCAAGCCCCTGCCGCACTGGTCGCGTGCTCGGCACTGGCTGCGCTATCACTTGCGGCGCAGGCCTTGATCAACGTCCGCCGCGATCAGCAGCTCGTCGGGCCGGTTTCCATCTATCTCCTGTCAGTCGCCGATTCCGGTGAGCGCAAGACGACATGCGATGCGATGTTCTGTCGGGCGCTGCGCGACTGGGAGAGCGAGCGCCGGCAGGCATCGGTGCCTGACATCGCGCGAGCCGAGGCCGCGGCCGCCGTGTTCGAGGCGAAGAAAGCCGGGATTCTCGATGCGATCAAGCTCAAGCGGCGCAAGGGCGAAGACACGTCCGGCTGCGAACGCGAGCTGCAGGACTTGGTCCGCGATCCGCCGCAAGCTCTGCGCGTCGCGCGCCTGCTCTACGCCGATGCCACGCCGGAGGCGCTGGCGTTTTCGCTGGCGAATGGATGGCCGAGCGGCGGTGTCCTTTCGGCCGAGGCGGGCGCGGTGTTCGGTGCACACAGCATGGGACAGGAGACTATCCTGCGCAATCTCGCCCTGCTCAATGTGCTTTGGGACGGTGGCGAGATGGCGATCGACCGCCGCTCGAAGCCGTCCTTTCAGCTGCGCGGCCGGCGGCTCACGTTCGGGTTGATGATCCAGCCAGAGGCACTGCGGGGATTTTTGGAACGTGCCGGCACGTTGCCGCGCGGCACGGGGTTCCTCGCCCGTTTCCTGATCGCCTGGCCGGCGAGCACTCAGGGCTCACGCCGCTACCGGCCGGCGCCTTCCGCTCTGCCGTCCGTAGAGCGATTCGCAGGGCGCATCCGCGAGCTGCTCGACGAGCCGTTCGTGACCGACGAGCACGGATGCCTGTGCCCTACTGTCCTGGAGCTCTCGCCCGCCGCGCGCTCCGAATGGATCTCCATTCACGATTGCGTGGAGGACGAGCTCGGCGCCCATGGCGAGTTTCGCGACATCCGCGATGTCGCGGCCAAGGCAGCCGAGAACGTTGCGCGGTTGGCGGCACTCTTCCACGTGCTGGAGCATGGCCCGGCAGGACCGATCGGCGTCGACGCCGTTGCAGCGGCCACGGCCGTCATCACTTGGCATCTCGGAGAAGCGCGTCGATTGCTCGGGGAGCTCGACACGCCGCCTGCGCTTGCCGCCGCCGTGCGTCTCGATGAATGGCTGCGCAGCGAGGCTCGTGCAGGCAAGACGGATCGCATCGCTACGCGCCGGATCTTTCAGTATGGTCCGAAGAGTGCGCGCGACAACCAGGCCTTCAAGTCCATCATGGCCATGCTGGCCGAGCGAGGACGCGCACGGCTGGAAAACGAAGGTCGCCGGCGCTACGTCGCGATCAATCCGGCGTTGCTGGACGAGAGCGCATGAGCGGCCACGCGCCAGTTTCTTGCTCTGCGCGCCTTGCTACCATTGCTACTCTTGCTACAGTTCCACGCGTGCTCGAGTCATGTGTAGCAAGAGTAGCAGCGATGTTGGTGTACTCAGCATGCCGGGGCTTCGACTGCGCCTTGCCAAGTCCCGTCAGGCGCTCAAGCGGGGAGGACATCTTCCGATCCGATCAGCCATATCTTTGGCTGTTGGAGCACGCGCGTTGTAAAGGCGGCGCCTTTTTTGACGCGGCGGGCGAGCTGCTGCCGTCTATAGACGGTCGGATTCACCGTTCGCCCGAGTCTGGAACTCACCGGCTCCAGCGCAGCGTAGACATCGGCATAGATCACGCTGTCACTGATGACCATCAAGTCGATGTTGCTGATTGCAGTGTCCGAACGCTTCGCCACCGATCCGTACGCGAAAGCTGCCGTAATCTTTGCAGCCAGCGGTGCCAGTGCGTCACGAAGCGGCTCCGCCAGACCGACGGTCTTCATGGCGATGCTGATCAGCTCGGTAAACAGCGGCACGATGCAGGTTTTCATGTCCGGAAAGCGTGTCAGGTCATCAGCAGTAGCGCCTTCAGCATTGCGCGCACGTGCGCCACGACCTCGGACGGCACGGTCCCCTTCTTTCGCGCGCGACGCGCCTTCCAATCGAGCGACTTGACCTGGTCGGCCAAGACTACGCTTGTCACCCCGTCGAAATCCACGCCTGCCTCGAAGGGGTATCCCTTACTCTGCGTAGTCATGGGGCAGCAGATCATCAGCCCGGTCCTGCCGTTGTAACGAGCCGGAGACAGCACCAGCGCCGGTCGGTGGCCGGACTGTTCATGTCCGGCTTGAGGGTCGAATTCAAGCCATACGACATCGCCGACCTCGGGCACATAGCCGCGAGTTGCCATCAAAGCATCTCTTTGCCAACCGGCTTGCCGAAGCTAGCTTCCTTGTGCAGGTTCTTAGCGGTGATACCGTCCAGCAACTTGTCGAGGTCGTATTCGACCTTGTCGGACGGTTCAATGATGATTCGGCCGCGCGTGACGCGGAGCGTGACCTTCTGCTCCAGGCTGAACGCCGCGGCCTTGATCACGGCGCTCGGGAGCCTGATCGCTGGGCTATTTCCCCACTTGCGGATTGTCGATTCCATGGCGAGCTCCTTGCTTGGATGTTTCTACATTGTAGATACATCATCCGCTAGTAGCAACAGGTTTGGCTGGACTTGATTCGTCGGTTCGAGCGAGATGACACAGCGCCGGAACGCCGCCATCGGTCAACAGTCAAGCGTAGGGTCGGTTGTCCGCTGCGGGCAGTGCAGTCGATCCTCGAGGACGATGTAGACACCGGCAAAGCAGTTCTGCGCGATTACATCAATGCAACGGTTGGCTTCGAGGAACTGGGCAAGGCGACGGGTACACCACCCAAGAGCTTGATGCGGATGTTCGGCCCTCGCGGCAATCCGCAGGCCAAGAACCTGTTCGCGGTGATTGATCGCCTTCAGCGCACGTCCGGCATCTCGATAGATGTCCGTGTTGGTCACTGACGAACACGCATCGCCGTGAAAACATGAAGCATGCGAACGTGGCGGGCTGACCCGCAGCGCTTCAAGCGACGCGAACCAACTCGACGACGCTCGCACCCGTCCTCAGCTTATCGAGGTAATCCGCCCACGCCTGCATCATCTTGCGCCGCTCGGGCAGATGCTCCGCATAGTTGTACGCGGCGCGCACCGAATTGCGCTCGGCATGGGCGAGCTGGCGCTCGATCGCGTCGCGGTTCCAGCCTTGCTCGTTGAGCAACGTCGACGCCATGCTGCGAAATCCGTGGCCGGTCATGTCCTCGCGTGTCAGCGCCGGCGCGAATTTCGTAGCAATTGGCCGGTTTGGAATTCACGGTCGGAACGAGGCGCCGTCGGGTTAGCGACGAGAGATATTGGAGCGGGAATCAAGCTTCTA
>WHTS01000230.1 GCA_009377585.1 Betaproteobacteria bacterium | reverse complement strand
CAATGGGCGAGGCGCATCGGCGAGCTACTGGAGAGCGTCGGCTTGTTACCCGAACACGCGCAACGCTACCCGCATGAATTTTCCGGCGGTCAGCGCCAGCGTATCGGCATCGCCCGCGCGCTCGCATTGAATCCGGAGATCCTGGTGTGCGACGAACCGGTGTCGGCGCTCGATGTGTCCGTGCAAGCTCAGGTCGTCAACTTGTTGGAGAAGATTCAGTCGAGCTCCCACATCGCGTGCTTGTTCATCGCGCACGATCTGGCCGTCGTGCGTCACATGTCGGACCGAATTGCGGTGATGTACCTGGGGCGCATTGTCGAAATCGGCACGGTCGAGAGGGTGTACAAAACGCCTCGTCACCCTTACACCAAAGCCTTGCTCTCCGCACAGCCGCGCATCGACTTTTCGAACGAAGCAGGCGTCGATCGGATTCGGCTCCAGGGCGAGGTTCCGAGCCCGGCCAATCCCCCATCAGGATGCCGCTTTCGTACCCGCTGCTGGAAGGCGCAGGCTCTTTGCGCGGAGCAATCGCCACCGCTGCTCGCCGACGGTCCAGACCACCAGGTGGCGTGTCACTTTCCCGTCGAACCGACTGACGCCGCTACACCGCTCGCGCCCGGATTACCAGATCCCGCCCCAAGCGCAGCCTGATTGAGGGCCGTTATCACGGCTGCAGGACCTGAAGAATGGAGCCACTCTCCTCGCGGCCGTTTCGGTGTGTACTCCACCGACGCTTGACCGCGCACGCGGATCAGGACCCGTCGGTCGTAACGCGAGCTACTTCTGCAGCGCGGCAACTCCGGCCTTGGCGATTTCCTCGTCCTCTTCCGACTTGGCGCCGCTCACGCCGATCGCGCCGAGCACACGGCCGTCGCGCAGCACCGGCACGGCGCCCTGCGCAGGCACCATCTCCCCGGGCACGGACAGCATGAACGCCTGCATCACCGGCGAGCTCGCCCGCGCGGTGAGCTCGGCGCTCGGCACGCCAAAATTGGCCGACGCGTAGGCCTTGCCTTTCGAAATGCCCGCCGTGCGCCAGGACACGCCGTCGAGGCGCACCATGGTCAGCAAGTCCCCCCGTCCGTCCACGACCGAGATCGACACTTTGACGTCCATCTGCTGCGCCTTGGCCTGCGCTGCTTGCAGCATCTTCTGTGCTTCGCTCGAGGTCAGATACATGTGAGGCTCCTTTGTCGGGATCACTTCGATTGTCTGCGGAAGAGACAGGCTCGCGCGGACCTCCGGCATGGGCTGCGGTCACGCGACAGTGCGATGCTAACATCCGGCAGCGGAGGCTTTCCTCCTCTCCTGTGTCGGTCGCCGCTTCGGCAGCTCAACGCCTTACGCCTGAAACGTATCGGATTTGCGCCTCGCAGCAGAATCGTACTGAGGCGCCGGCGTACGCGCCGGAATTGCGCGCAAACGACCGATTCTCGCTGCCCTCGGAAGCATCTTATTTCTTTTTTTCCGCAGCGGCACTATGCTGAGATCAACCGACTGTCTGAGTTCTTGCTATGTGGACTATCGGGCCACCCGGCATGCTGCAGACACGGTACGCAACGCTCGGAGGAGCCTCGCATTGCGCGTGCCGCTTCGAATGTCCAGAGGTTCAGCACGAGTCGATGACATCGAGCTTTTCGCCGGCGCGCGTTCTCGATGCCCGGGACCCTAGCTAGGTGCGGTTCAATCCACATGGAGGATAGGCGATGAAGATCCAACACGGCCTGATCAGTTGCGACTCGCATGCCCAACTGCACAAGGACAACTGGACCAGCCGCATGTCGCACTCGAAGTTCGGCGACAGCATTCCTCAGCTTCGGGAAACCACCGACAAGGCGCACATGGCATTGGCCTCGGAGCGGCCGGTGCAGCGCTGGTTCGTCAACGGCAAAGTAGTGGGCGAACGCGGCACCGTGAACTGTCCTACGGCGATGAACGACCCGATGCGCAGAACCTTTCCGCAGCGCTGGGACGAGGTGCCGTCGTTCGTCTACGATCCGGTCGAACGCCTCAAAGCCCTCGACCGCGATGGCGTCGACGGCGAGGTGCTGTTTCCGAACGATCCGATCCAGAGCGGCACGATCCTGCAGGGCGATGCCGAGTTCGAGCTGGCGTGCGTGCAGGCCTACAACGACGGGCTCGCCGAATGGCGCCAAGCGAGCGATCGTTTCGTCCCGCTTGCGCTGATCCCGTATCTGAACGGGATTGAAGCGGCCGCGAAGGAGACACGCCGCGCGGTCGAGAAGGGCCATCGCGGCATCGTCATGCTGGCCGAACCGAGCCGGACGCGCCCGGGCTTCAAGCACTTCAACGACCCTTGGTGGGATCCTTTATGGGCGACGTGCCAGGATCTTGACGTGCCCATCCATTGGCACTCGGGAGCCGGGCTGCGCCTGACGATCCCGCGCTGGAAGGGCTACACGCAGAACCAGGGTCAGGCGATGGGTCCCTCGGGCAACTTCTCCACCCAGGCGCAGTTCATTCCCAATCTCATTTTTTCGGGCGTGCTGGATCGCTTCCCGCGTCTGCGCTGGGTGTGCGCGGAGACCGGGGTCGGCTGGGTGAACTATGTGCTCGAGGCCTGCGACCACGAGTGGGAACGCCGCCACCTGTGGACGCAGGGCATACTCACGCGACCGAGCGAGCTCTTCAGGCGGCAGATCTACGTTGATTTCTGGTACGAGCGCGCGGGCATCGAGCTGCGTCACCTGGTCGGCCTGGACAACATCATGTGGGAGTCGGATTTCCCGCATTCCACGTCCACGTTTCCCGAGTCGCGGCAGTTCGTCGAACGCACGCTGCACGGCGTCCCGCCGCAGGAGCGCAATCAGCTCCTGTACGGCAATGCAGTACGAGTCTACGGTCTCTCCTGAAAGGCGACCCGACCATGGAGCTCAAATACGGATTCATCAGCGCCGACGATCACGTGCAGGAGCACCCCGAGGTATGGACTGCGCGCATGTCGAAGTCCCAATGGGGCGAGCGCATCCCGCACCTCGAACGGCAGGCCGATGGCAGCGAGTCCTGGATGGTGGACGGCAAGAAGACCGATCTGCGCGGCGTGGCGCTGGCCGGCGCTGCCATGCCGGACCGCGCCCGCGATCCACAGCGCTGGGAGGAAGTGCCCAAGGTCGCCTACGTGCCAGCCGAGCGCCTGACGGCGATGGATGTCGACGGGGTCGATTATTCGGTTCTCTATCCGAGCGTCGCGGGACGGGCGGGCGAAACCTTCGGGCGCCTCGACGATTCGGCGCTCGAGCTGGCCTGCGTGCAAGCCTACAACGACTGGCTGATCGAGGAATGGGCCGCGTTGAGCCCGCGTTTCATTCCCCAATGCATCGTGCCGCTGGCACCGGTCGATGCTGCGGTGAACGAGATCGAGCGGGCGGTGGCCAAGGGACATCGCGGCGTCGTGCTGCCTCCGGTGCCGATGCTGCTGCGCGAGCTGCCGCACATCAACGAGCCCGTCTACGATCCCATCTGGGCGACCTGCCAGGATCTCGATGTGCCGGTGTGCTTTCACTCGGGGGCATCGCGCGATATCGAGTTCCCGCCGTACGAAGGCTTCACGCCGGAGGTCGCAGCCGCTTTGGAAGCCCTCACCCGTCCGGTGAGCTCCGTGCTGGTGGTGGCGAACTTCCTCTATTCGCAGATCCTGCATCGCTTCCCCCGCCTGCAGGTGGTGTTCGCCGAAACTACGACTGCGTGGGGCGCCTATGAACTGGAGCTCGCCGATCATCAGTTCGAGCGCCAGCGTATCAACACCGAAGGCTACGACCTGAAGCCGTCCGAGCTGTTCCAGCGCCAATGTCATCTGGTCGGATGGTTCGATGCGACCGGGATCAA
>WHTS01000229.1 GCA_009377585.1 Betaproteobacteria bacterium | reverse complement strand
CCAGGTGAATGGCATGCCGCACAGCGCGCGAACGGACGTGCTGATCGTGGGAGCGGGGCCGGTCGGCCTGACGCTCGCCATGGATCTCGCCTGGCGCGGCATCGATGTCATCGTCGCCGAGCGGCTGCCGGCCGACGCGCCGGCGGGCGTCAAGTGCGGCCAGATCTCGGCCCGCTCGATGGAAGTCTTCCGCCGCCTCGGGATCGCTCGCAAGCTGCGCGCAATCGGGCTGCCGGCGGACTATCCGAATGACATCGTCTCGGCCACGAGCGTGACCGGGATCGAGCTCTCGCGCGTACCGATCCCGGCAAGAGGTGAGCGCGGCTCCGCCGCAACGGGGCCGGACACGTCGTGGCCGACGCCGGAGCACACCCATCGCGTCAACCAGATGTTTTTCGCCCCGGTGCTGCTCGCCCACGCGCTGGCGCAGGCGCGCATCCGCATTCTCAATCGCACCGAGGTCGAGGCATTCCAGCAGCACGCGCAAGGCGCCACGGCAACGGCTCGTGACCTCGGCAGCGGCGAGCCGGTTTCGATAGCTTGCACCTACCTCGTTGGCTGCGACGGCGCCGGCTCCATGGTGCGCAAGGCGATCGGCGCCGCGTTCGCGGGGACGCCGCTGCTGCAGCGCGTCCAGTCGACCTACTTCCGCGCGCCGGGATTGCTGGGGATGCTTCCCGGAAAGCCCGCCTGGAACTACCTCTCGCTCAACCCGCGCCGCTGCGGCTCCACGCTGGCGGTCGACGGCCGCGAGACCTGGATCATGCACAACTTTCTTTATCGCGGCGAAACGGATTTCGACGCCGTGGATCGCGATTGGGCGCTGCGGGAAATCCTGGGCGTCGGCCCCGGCTTCCGCTACGAACTGCTGTCGAAAGAGGACTGGACGAGCCGCCGCCTGGTCGCGGACAAGCTGGGCGAGCGCCGCGCCTTCATCTGTGGCGATGCGGCACACGTGTGGATCCCGCACGGCGGCTACGGCATGAACGCCGGCATCGCCGATGCCGCCAACCTCGCCTGGAAGCTTGCCGCGGCGCTGCAAGGGTGGGGTGCCCGGGGTCTGCTCGATTCCTACGACGCCGAGCGCCAGCCCATCACGGAACAGGCGTCGCACCTCATTACCGCGATAGGCGAGAGGGTCATGGCGCACCGGCGCGAGATCTCCGGCGACATCGAGCGGCGGGATGCTGTAGGCGACGCCACGCGCGCGCGCATCGGGAAGGAG
This sequence comes from Betaproteobacteria bacterium, assembly GCA_009377585.1. Lineage (NCBI taxonomy): Bacteria > Pseudomonadati > Pseudomonadota > Betaproteobacteria > Betaproteobacteria bacterium. Next base: position 2,629 of record WHTS01000229.1, on the reverse strand, counting down.
GCCTACACCCTCGATGCCGAGCAGCAATGCTGCGGCGGACTCAATTTCGGCTACTACTACGACCGCTCAGCCGTGATCGCCTACGACGGCGAGCCACAGCCCTCCTACACGATGGGCAGCTTCACCGCGTCCACGGTTCCCGGATGCCGCGCGCCGCACTTGCGGCTCGAAGGCCGCCGGTCGCTGTACGACGCATTCGGTCCGGGCTATAACCTGCTGCGCCTCGATCCGGCGGCGCGTGTCACGGGCATCGTGGCGGCGGCCGCGGCAAGGCGCGTTCCTCTGACCGTGATCGACGTGGCGGCGGGCGAAGCGCGCGATCTTTACCGGCACAAGCTCGTGCTCGTGCGGCCGGACCAGCACGTGGCATGGCGCGGCGACGAGGAACCGCCCGCGCCGCTCGACCTCATTGACCTCGTGCTCGGTGCCCTCCAGCGAGGGTGACATCCGATCTCGAACGCGCCCGTCCTACCGGGACGATTCCAGCCGCTGCACCTGGACGTGCAGTGCATTGCGTAGCCCGTCCTCCGATCGCGGAAAGCCGATGCGCGGGTCTATACTGGGCTGCTGCTGCCGTCACCCCGGAGCGGCATCGAGCTCCGGCGGCGGACGCAGCGCGCCGCCGGCTTTCAGCCGACAAGGAGGAGACATGCCGTTCTTCAAACTGGCCGAGATGCAAGGCAGCGTCATTTCCCCCGATCACTCGAGCGCGAACGGTCCCACCATCACCGGTGAGCAGCTCGAGATGGGGTACTACACCGAGCCCAAGGGCAGCGGCGCCCATGCCCACCATCATCCGAGCGAGCAGATCATCCTGGTGCTCGCGGGCCGGCTGAGAATGACGATCGCCGGCGAAACGCGCGACGTGGGGCCGGGCGAGGTCGCGCTCATTCCGGGCGGCGTGGTGCACGAGCAAAAGGCCCTGGAGGACGGCACCCGATTCGTGAGCTGCAAGCGCTCCACGGGCACCGAGCTCACCGGCGCCTAAGCTGCGGCAACAACGGCGATCTGGCGGTTTCGACATGGCTTCGCCCGATTTCGACGTGGCTTCGCCAAGGGGGCGCAAGCGTGCGGTGATCATCGGCGGCTCGATGTCGGGGCTCTTCGCCGCCGCATTCCTGCGCAGAATCGGCTGGCAGTGCGATGTCTATGAGCGCTCGCCGGTGGAACTGGTTGGGCGCGGCGCCGGCATCACCACGCATCCGGAGCTGATCGAGGCGCTGGAGAAGAGCGGCGCCGGTACGCGCGAGCTCGGCATCGAGGTGACTCGGCGCATCGCGCTCGACCGCGCCGGCCGCGTCATCGCCGAGCGCACGCTGCCGCAGATCCTGACTTCATGGGATCGGCTGCAGCGGCTCCTGCGCGAGACCATCGACCCGGCGCACTACCACCTCGGTTGCGAGTTCGAGCACGTGGACCAGGACGAGCGCGGCGTGCGCGTGCGTTTCGCCGGGGGCCGCATCGAGCGCGGCGACATTCTGATCGGCGGCGACGGCATCCGCTCGGCAGTGCGCGCGCAGATCGCCCCGGAGCTGCAGCCAATCTACGCCGGCTACTACATCTGGCGCGGCGCGCCGAACGAGGCCGACCTCGCCCCGCAGACGTTGCGCGACATCTTTCCCTTCTTCGTGTTCTATCTGCCGAAGCGCCAGCAGGTGATCACCTACCCGATCTCCGGTTTCAACGACGATCTGCGGCCCGGGCACCGCCGCTACAATTTCATCTGGTACCGGGTCGGCGACGCCGCGCTGCTGAGGCAGTTGTGCGTGGACGAGAACGGCGTTCAGCACGAGTACTCGGTGCCGCCGCCGCTCCTGCGCAAGGACCTGATCGCGCAGATGCACGCCGACGCGCGCGAGATCATGCCGCCCGTGCTCCTCGACTGCGTGCTGAAGCTCCCGCAGCCCTTCATCACGCCGATCTACGACTTCACCGCCACCCGCATCGCCTTCGGCCGAGTCGCCATGGTGGGCGATGCGGCGGCCTCCGCGCGGCCGCACATGGGCTTCGGCGTGTCCAAGGCAGGAGGCGACGCGCAGGCGCTCGCCGCCGCGCTGCGCGACCACGACGACATCGATGCAGCGCTGCGGGCGTACAACGCGCAGCGCCAGCCGATCGGCAACGCCATCGTGCTGCACGGGCGCCGGCTCGGCACTCATCTCGGCGTCGATCTCAGGACCGAGGCCGACCGCAGCATGCACGAGCTCCTGCAGAGCGACGAGGCGATGATGGACTGGATCGCGGTGCCGAATTTCCTGGCGCAATACCGGTGAGCGCCGATCTGCCGCGACCCGATTACGCCCGCAACATGCGCGTGATCGGCTACAGCGACCAGGGTGGGTGCGCCGACGGCGTGCAGATCATGGTCCATCGCGGGCACGCCTATATCGGGCATATGTTCTCGAAAGGATTCAGCGTCGTCGATGTGCGCGATGCCCGCAACCCGCGCCCGGTGAGCTACGTTGCCGCGCCGCCGGGGACCTGGAACATTCACCTCCAGACCCACGACGATCTGCTCCTGGTGATCAATGCCAAGGACATGTTCGCTGCGGCGGAATTTGCCGACGAGCACGCGTATTACAAGGGACAGCTCGGGAAAGTGGTCGGCACGGCGGAAGCCAGGCCGCAG
>WHTS01000228.1 GCA_009377585.1 Betaproteobacteria bacterium | reverse complement strand
ACTAAACGCCGCTCCAGTACGCCGAAGCGTAGACTGAGCCGGCGTTCGGTGTGACGTGACTCCGACTCCAACGCTTGCTCCGGGTGGCTGACGTGATCGCGCAGATAACCGAAACGGGCGCGCTTGCCGGACTGCGCGTGCTGGACTTGACGCGCGTGCTGGCCGGCCCGGTGTGCGCGATGATGCTGGGCGACATGGGCGCGGACGTGCTCAAGGTCGAGCCCGTGGGCAGCGGCGACGATACGCGCACCTGGGGCCCCCCCTTCCTCGGCGGGGAGTCGGCTTACTTCCTCGGTGCCAACCGCAACAAGCGCGGCATGACGCTCAATATGGCGGTGCCGGCGGGGCAGGCGGTGCTCGCGCGCCTCATCGCGCAGTCCGACGTGCTGGTCGAGAACTTCCGCACCGGGACGCTCGCGCGCTGGGGCTTCGACGACGCCTGGTTCCAGGCGCACGCAGCGAAGGTCGTGCGTTGCTCGATCACCGGCTACGGCACCACCGGACCGAAGGCCGCGATGCCGGGATACGACTTCATCCTGCAGGCCGAATCCGGGCTCATGAGCATCTGCGGCGAGCCGGAGGGCGCGCCGATGAAGTACGGCGTTGCGATCGTCGATCTGTGCACGGGAATGCTCGCCTGCAATGCCATCCTCGGCGCCGTCGCGGCGCGGGCGCGCACCGGGCGCGGGCAGCAGGTCGAAGTGTCGCTGTTCGACACCGGGCTTTTTCTGCTGGCCAACGTCGCCTCCAATCACCTCGCCTCGGGCCGCGAGGCGGGGCGCTACGGCAACGGTCATCCGAACATCGTGCCGTACACCGCCTACCCGGTGGCCGGCGGCATGATCGCGGTCGCGGTCGGTAACGACGCGCAGTTTCGCAAGTTCGCCAAGCTGATCGGGCATGCCGAGTGGGGCGACGATGAGCGCTTCCGGCGCAACCAGGATCGGGTGGCGAACCGGCAGGCGCTCGATGGCATGATCGCGGCCGTGCTCGAAGACGCGGATGCCGCGACCTGGATCGCCAAGCTGCAGCAAGCCGGCATTCCGTGCGGGCGGATCAACACGGCGTCGCAGGCGCTCGCCGATCCGCACGCCGCGGCGCGCGAAATGATCCGCACGCTGGACCATCCCGCTGCGGGCGAGGTTCGCACCCTCGGCATCCCGTTTCGCTTCAGCGACACGCCGGCCTCGATTCGACGGCCCCCACCCATGCTCTCGCAGCACACCGACGAGGTGCTTGCCGGCCTGGGGTACACTGCCGGTGAGATCGAGTCGCTCAGGCGCGATCGGGTCGTGTGAGGCTCGCGCATGATCACCGGGTTCAATCATGTTTCCATCGTCGTTCCCGATCTGGCTGCGGCGATTGCGCGCCTGCAGGCGGTGTACGGACTGCAGGCGGGCGAGCCGAAAGTGAACGCAGCCCAGGGCGTACGCCTGGTCTGGATCGAGCTTCCCAACGCCAGGCTCGAGCTGATGGAGCCGACGCGGCCCGACTCCCCGGTCGCGCGTTTCCTCCAGCGTAATCCGAACGGCGGCATCCATCATTTCTGCCTCGATGTGGACGACATGACAGCGACGCTGGCCGATCTCGGCATCCACGACGTGCAAGCGCTCGGCGGCGACAAGGATCAGCGCAGCGTGCACGGCGACCGGATCGCATTCGTGCACCCGAAGGATTTTCTCGGCGCGCTGGTCGAGCTCGAGGAGCATGGCCGCCCGGCTGACTGACGCGGCGGCTCCGAGCGCCCCAGAACATTGCCCATGTCCTGGGCGGAAATGAGCCCGTTGAGCGGGAGGCAACCATGAGTGAGGACATCAGCTCGGTGCGGCGCGTGCCGGCGGCGCGGTTGCAGGCGTTCATCGAGCGGGCGTGCCGCAAGGTCGGCATTCCAGCCGAGGATGCCGCCGTGATCGGCGAGCTGATGACGCGCGCCGACGTGAACGGCTCCGACGGCCATGGCATCTTTCGGCTGCCGCAGTACATCCGGCGCATCGAGGGCGGCGCGGTCAACGTGCGGCCGAACATCCGCATCGTCGCCGAGGCGCCCGCCATGGCGCTGGTCGACGGCGACAACGGCATGGGGCACCTGGTCATGCGTTTCGCCGCCGAGACCGCGATTCGGAAAGCGAAGAGCGCGGGTGTCGCCTGGGTCGGGGTGCACTGGAGCAATCACGCCGGTCCGGCGGCGCTCTATGCCAGCATGCCGCTCGCGCACGACATGATCGGCATTTATCTTGCGGTCGGAAACGCCAACCACCTGCCGGCCTGGGGCGGGCTCGACATGCTGCTCTCGACCAATCCGGTCGCGGTCGCCATTCCGGCGCTGCACGAAAACCCCGTTGTGCTCGATATGGCGACCACGGTGGCCGCCTACGGCAAAGTGAAGACGAAGGCCCAGCGCGGTGAAACGATGCCGGAAGGCTGGATGATCGACCGCAAGGGCCAGCCGCTCACCGATCCCAACCGCGCCGATGAAGGCTTCCTGCTGCCGATCGGCGGCTACAAGGGCTACGGGCTGGCGCTGGTCTTCGGCCTTCTTGCCGGGACGCTCAATGGCGCGGCGATGGGTCGTGACGTGGTGGACTTCAACAAGGACGACACCACGCCCACCAACACCGGACACGCGATTGTCGCGATCGACGTGAAGGTTTTCGGTGACCTGACCGACTTCAAGCGCCGGGTGGACGCGCTCATCCGCGACCTGCGCGCCTCCGAGCGCCTGCCCGGGGTCGATGCCATTCGCATACCAGGCGAGGGCAGCCAGCGCGCGCGCGAGGAGCGGGCGCGTTCCGGCGTTCCCGTCCCGCCTGCGTTGCGCACCGCGCTCGACACGCTCGCCTCCAAGCTGCGTATCGAGCCGCTCGGCTAACAGCGCTGGCTGCTCGGTGACGCTGGGTGCTCCTCCCAAGCCGGGACACTGTCGCACCCCGTCCCGCCCAGCAAATTTCTTGCGGATGGTAATAAGAACAATTATCATTCCTTTATGATTCCGAACTCGCCCGGCCCGCGCGACACGACACCCGACGCCTCCGGCCCGGATTCATCGTCGGCTCTAGCGCACGGAGGGCGTCCCGCGGTGCGGCGGGTGGCGAGCGGCGAGCTTTTCGGCAATGCCGCCGAGCTGGTGATCGTTCACGGCCAGCGCGAATATCGGCTGCGCGTAACGAGCAACGGCAAGTTGATCCTTACGGCTTGAACGGCCGGCGAATCTTTCGAAGAAAACTATCGACCCCACACCCGAACAACAACCGACAGCCGCAGCAGCCAGCGACCCTTACGGCAGCCAGCCAAGCCTGCGTAGTACATTCAGGAGAGGAATTGACATGGCATGCCTCGATCGTCGCCCGATTTCGGCCGCAGTGATCGCATTGTTCTCGACCTCGCAATTCGCGCTCGCGCAAACCCAACCCCAGCCGACTCAGCTTCCCGAGATCCGGGTGCAGGGCGAGCAGGAAGGCTTCCGGCGCGAATCGACCGGCTCGGCCACCCGCACCGAGACGCCGCTGCGCGACATCCCGCAGTTCATCAATTCGATTCCGCAGGAGGTGATCAAGGAGCGCGGCGCAACCAACCTGCAGGATGTGCTGCGTACCGTCCCCGGTATCAGCTATGCGGCGCCCGAAGGCGGCACGCAAAACAACCAGGTCGTATACCTGCGCGGCTTTCCGCTCAACGCCGATACCTACATCGACGGCATGCGAGACCTCGGCGAGTACAACCGGGACTTGTTCGCTACCGAGACCGTGGAAGTGCTCAAGGGGCCGTCGGCGCTGCTGTTCGGCCGCGGCGGCAGCGGCGGGGTGCTGAACCAGATCAGCAAGTCGGCCGACCTGCTGCCGCGCAAGGAGGTCGCGTTCCAGTTCGGTTCCTTCCACCAGAAGCGGCTCACGGGCGACCTCAACGTGAAGATCGGAGAGAACTCGGCGATACGCCTGGTCGCCCTGGCGGAAGAGTCGGGGAGCTTCCGTTTCCCG
>WHTS01000227.1 GCA_009377585.1 Betaproteobacteria bacterium | reverse complement strand
TTGACGTCCTCGGCGTAGGTCTTGAAGTCGTAGGTATGCTGCTCCGCCCAGGCGCTGTCGCCGTGTCCGCGCAGATCCAGCGCGCGGACGTGATGGTTCGGCGTGAGCCCGGGGGCGGCGAAGTCGAACCAGTGCGCGTGCGCGGCCGCCCCGTGCACGCACAGCATGGGCCGGCGTCCGGCAACGCCGTAATCCAGGTAATGCAGCTTGACGCCGTTGGCGTCGACGAAGTGGCTGCTGCCGGTTGCTGCTTGGAAGTCGGTCATGAATATCGCCCGTTGGTCGTGTGGAGAAACGGGCAATTCTATTCGACCGACCGTACTGTACCGCGACCCTCGGGCTGACCCGCTCGGTCAGCCGCCCATTGCGGCATCGGCCCCGCGTAGCCGCGGGCTACGCGGGGGGGAACGACTGCAGCGTTCAGGTGCGCGAGCGGCGACGCGCTACGGCGCCCACGAGCACCAGGCCGGCGAGCATCAGCGCATAGGTCTGCGGTTCCGGAATCGGGGCGCCGAAAGTACCCGAGAGCGAGTTCGCCAGCGTGACGCCGGCGGGCAGGCTCAAGGTGAGGAACGCGGTATTGCCGAGCTGGCCAGTCGCGGTCGCGCCCGGGTCGAGCTGGAAGACGCTGAACGACAGCAGGGCTCTCAAGTCCATCTCCACCGTTGACCCGGATACGGTCTGGATAACCGTGAGGGTGTCGGTGATCGGTCCGATCGGGTACAGCGCGCCGTCGAAGCCATTGAGCCCGGGATTGGGGCCGAGCTGCAGCGCCGCATTCGCCGACGCGTTCGCGGATCCGCCCGATGTGTCGATGGAGCCGTTCACCGCGAGATCCAGTCTCACATCGTACGGCGTGGTCAGCGTCGATTCGAGCGTGAGCACGTCGCGCACCTCTGCGGATACCTGCATGAGGGGTACTTCGATGTTGCCCTGCCCCGAGCCGGTGTTGTTCGTCAATGTGCCGAAGACCTTGAGCTCGAGCAAGCCGATGTCCGCCGAGGACGCGTACTGGAACAGGCCTGGCTGCGAATCGGCGACGCTCACGATCGAGCGGGTGAAGGGAAGCGTGGTTTCCGCATCCTCCAGGGAGGAGAGCGGAGCGAAGCCTCTGGCCTCCAGGCCGGACAAGCCATCGAGCGCCGTGGCGTGAGCTGAATAGAATGCGACCGAAGCTGCGATGAGTGAGGCAAGAATCAACTTTGCGCGTGTCATGTCCCCCTCCATTGAAACGATCGGCAACAGGCGGCCTGCCGTGGTCTTGGATGCTGTACCGCCAGCAGGCAGGTTACGCTCGGCGAATCACCCTCAGCGCGAACTGCGTCACGTTGTGGAACGTTCCCTGGCCGCGCGGTATGCTCGGTCGGGTGCCGACCGCAAGCCGTCGGCTACTATTGCCGTGGTCCAATGCGCAACGATCGATAAGGGAAACCCCATGACAGACACGAATCGCGCGGCCGAAGCCGAAGCCCACCTGCCGCTTTCCGGCGTTACCGTTCTCGACCTGACCCTCGCCCGCGCGGGTCCGACCTGCGTCCGTCATTTGGCCGATTGGGGCGCGAACGTGATCCGCATCGAACCCCCCGCGCAGGGCGAGGACGAAGTGGGCCGCCGCGACGGGTTCGATTTCCAGAATCTGCACCGGAACAAGCGCGCGATGCAGCTCGATCTGAAATCCGAGGCCGGCCACGCTGTCTTCATGAAGCTGGTCGAGAAGGCCGATGTGATCGTCGAGAACATGCGCGCGGCCGTGAAGCACCGGTTGAAGGTCTCCTACGACGACGTGCGCAAGGTCAATCCGCGCATCGTCTACGGCAGCATCAGCGGCTTCGGCCAGACCGGGCCTTACGGCAAGCGCGCCGGGGTCGACCAGATCGTGCAAGGCATGGGCGGGCTCATGTCCGTGACCGGTCTGCCGGGGCAGGGCCCGGTGCGGGTCGGCGTGGCGATCGCGGATCTCACGTCGGGCAATCTGCTGGCGTTCGCGATCGCGATGGCGCTGTTCGACCGTACGCGGACGGGCGTGGGTAAATGGGTGCACACAAGTCTTCTGGAGGCAACCATCTTCATGCTCGACTTCCAGGCCTCGCGCTGGCTGATGCGCGGCGAGGTGGCCAAGCAGGCCGGCAACGATCATCCGACCGGGACGCCGACCGGCGTCTTTCCGACCAGCGATGGCCATATCAATATCGCGGCCGCGGGCGAGCGTGTCTGGCTACGATTCTGCGACGCGATTGGCCATCCCGAATGGAAACAGAAATCGGAGTGGAGCACGCGCCAGAAGCGCACCCAGGACCGCAAGGCCGTGAACGACGCGATCGGCGAGATTACGCGCCACAAGCCGTCGGCGCATTGGGTCGAATTGATGGAAGAGGCCGGCGTGCCGTGCGGGCCGATCTACACCATCGACCAGACGTTCGCCGACCCGCAGGTCCAGCATCTGGGAATTGCCGCGCCGGTTTCACACCCGAGCAAGGGCGAGTTCAAGATCGTCGGCTCTCCGATCAACGTGCACGAAACGCCGAAAAAAATCCGCCGGCCCACGCCGGACCGGGGTGAGCACACCGACGAGATCCTGCGAGGGTTCGGTTATACCGACGAGCAACTGCAGGAGCTGCGTGCTGCCGGCGTGCTCGGCTGATCCTTTCCCTCACTTGCAGTGCGCGCATCGGCATGCAGGCCGATGCCGTTCGCCCGGCGCGGACCCGTGGTCCGCGAATTCCCGGGCTCACCCCCCCAGCCCCTCTCCCGGGGGGAGAGGGGAGCGTTGTGCTGCTCGCCGGTGCGGGCAGATTATGCCTTCCACTGTTCCGGGTCGATCGGATGCCGATCGTACTGGCCGACGCCCTGGATCAGCAGGAAGCGGCACGGGTGATCGCCGCTGGGCGTGATCTTGTGCGGTCGATTGGTCGGGACTGCGAAGCTCTCGCCGACGGCCAGAAGGATGCGCTCGGGTGGACCGAGCAGCTCGATCTGGACCGTGCCTTCGAGGCAGTAGGTCGTGTCGGTGATGATCGTGTGGTAGTGCCAGGGGATCATCTGTCCCGGCGCGAGCGTGCGTTCCTGCACGCCGACATCGGCTCCCTTGGCAATCCAGTTCACCTTGCCGGCGCGGACATAGGCTTCGGTCATGACGTGCTCCGGAAACGGTCCATGCTATTTTGTCGCGGGCAGCGCAACCGACAAACCCTCCATGCTATTTTGCCGCGGGCGGCGCAACCGATAAACCTTTCACGCCGCTTTTCTCGATCCACTGGGCGACGAGCCCCGACGCTTTCGCGTCTTCGACCAGATCGCGCAAGTAGGCGGCCGCAGCATCGCGTCCTCGCGGCGTGCCCACCGTGTGGCGAACGACGGTGAAGTTGCCGTCGAGGATGCGCGAGCCGGGTAGGGTGGGTGCCAGTTCCAGCAGTTGCGGCTTGAGCCCGGCCAGGGCTTCGAGCTTGTCGTCCACGAAGCGCTTGCTGGCCGTGCCGATGCCCTCGACTTGCACCAGCTTCGCCTGCTGGATCGTACGGCTCAGATAGAGATCGTAGGCGCTCTTTGCGGCAACGGCGATGCGCACGCCAGGCCGGTCGACCTCGGCGACCGCGCGTAGCGGCGAACCCGCGGGCACCAGGTATGTGGTCTCGATTTCGGTGAGCGGCGTTGCGAACGCGATCTCTTTCTCCCGCTGTGGCTCGACGCCGAGGACCGAGATGTCCCATTCGTCGCTGCGCACCGAATCGGCCAGAGCGCCGGCCGACTTGTAGGAGATGATCTCCAGCGGCAAGTCCAGCCGGCGCGCGAGCTCGCGTGCGAACTCGACGGCTACGCCACCCTGTTCGCCGTTCGGTCCGAGGGTCGTGAGCAGGACATTCTGGAAATTGATCCCCGCGCGCAGCTTGCCGGTGGGCGTGAGCTCGGCCTTCGCGGGCGGGGGAATGGAGGGTGTGGCGGAGGCAGTCATGGGCGGTGTCCTCGTATCGCAAGGGGGTTGCTACAGGCTGAAGTTTAGACGCAGTTGTGCGAAAACCACACCACCCCGGCGCTTCGCGCCACCCCTC
>WHTS01000226.1 GCA_009377585.1 Betaproteobacteria bacterium | reverse complement strand
ATTAGAGGTTCCATAGAGCCTGGAAGCTCGACTGCCTGGATCCCGCATGCGCGGGAATGACAGGGCTACACCGTTCCGGCCATCCCGCCGTCCATGTTGATGCTGGTGCCGGTGATGTAGCTCGCCATGTCGGAGGCGAGAAACACGATGGCATTGGCGGCTTCGATCGTTTCGCCCACGCGCCCGAGCGGAATCTCCTTGCCCATCTTCGCGTAGTACGACTCGCCGCCCTCGCCCGACTTGTTGAAGCGGCGCTCGTGCTGGCCGGACTTGATGCGGCCGATGCACACGGTGTTGACGAGGATGTTGTCGGGCGCGAACTCCTTCGACATCGCCTTGGTGAGCGCGATCCCGGCGGCGCGCGAGATCGAAGTCGGCGTCGAGCCGGCGGCCGGGGTCTTGGCGCCGATGTTGGTCACCATGATGATGCGCCCGCCGCCGGCCTTGCGCATGTGCGGGATCACGAGCTTTACCAGCCGGATCGCGCCGAACACCTTCATCTCGAAATCGGTGGCCCATACTGCATCGTCGTTTTCCATGAACGTGCCGCGCTTCGATGTGCCGGCATTGTTCACCAGGATGTCGATGCGCCCGAACTGCTTGGCCGTCGCCTCCACCAATCGCGTGACGTCCTCGGGCTTGGCGACATCGCACGGCACGCCCAGAATGTCGGGGCTCGTGCGTTTCAGTTCGGCCACGGCGGCCTCGACCGCAGCCGGGCGGCGCGAGCAGATCGCGACCTTGGCGCCCTCCTGGGCCAGCACCCTTGCCGTCTCCTTGCCGATGCCCTCGGTCGCGCCCGTGATGATCGCCACCTTGCCTTTCAGTCCCAGCTCCATGTCGCTCTCCTTTGTCGTGCCTTCCCCGGTGAAACGGCCTGACCGTCGCTGCACAGACGATTGCCGCCGGCAACCGATCGATCGCCGAGCGGCGATGATACTCCGGGCACGGCACGCGGCATCATCATCGGCCGGTCGCGGACGACGCGTGCGCTATATTGAAATGGACGATCCGGGGGAGCAAGGCCTTGCCGCTGCATGCACTCGCTCAATGGATGATTGCAGCCGGGTTGCTGGCGAGCCCGGTGTTCGCGGAAACTGGCGCGGCTCTCTAGCGTCCTGAGTCAGAAGTTCGTCACCCCCGCGAACGCGGGGGTCCAGGCGGAGTCTCGTTCTGGATTCCCGCTTGCGCGGGAATGACGAATTACGACGAATTTGCGATTCACCACACTAAGACGCCTCGAGCAGAAGACCGATGTCGGTGCTCAGTGCGGCGAGTTGCGAAGGTAGCAGACCCAGAGCTTGCAACGCGAACGCCTCCTCGCGTTCCCAGAATTCGGACAAGCGCTGGCGGCGATGCAGCCGGGTGATGCAGTCGGCCAGCACGCCGATGGCGATCAGGCGCCGGGTCGAGCGGCTCTGCGGCCCGCCTGCTTGCGCCGATTCATCGCGCACATGGTGCAGGCTTACGGGCAGCCACATATCCATGGGCAGGCACCAGCTTCTCGCCAGCAGTCCGCCGATCAGCGCATGGTCGATGCCGTATCGCGCGCGCTCCCTCGTCGTGATCTCGAGCCTGCCCTGTTCCTGCTCGTTCGCGAGCCACGCGCCGTAGTCGGAGTGCTTGAGCAGCATGAGCGGAATTCCGCAATTGCGGAACAGCCCGAAAGTGTGCGCTTCGTCGAAATCGGCCACATCGAGCTCGCGCGCGAGATAGGCGATCGCGAGCGAACGCTCCGCGGCGCGTTCCCAGAACGCTTCCAGCTCGAACCTGCCCACGACGGTGAGCGCACGTCGCAGCATGAAACCCGCCACGAAGTTGGCACAGTACTTGAGGCCACCGAAGGTGACCGCGCCCCGGACTGCGGTTACCTTGTGACGCAATCCACACAGGGGCGAATTCACCGCCTCTAGCAGCGCCTGCGCGAGCTTTGCGTCCTGCTCGATCAGCTGCACGACCCAGCTGCGATCGGGCTGCGGCTGCGCCAACTCCTGGATGAGATCGGCGAGCAGCGGCGGACAGGGCGGGATGCCGAGTTGCTGCACGCTGTGGGTCGCCTCGCACAATTCGAGGTTGACGAACATCGGGTGGTAGTCGGTGGCCACGTCAGGCAACGCTCGCAGGCGGGATGGCCAGCGGCGAGCGTGCATGGATGCCGGCCGGGTCTTCCAGGGCCGGCTCACCCCACCACTGCCCGGTTGTCTCTGGCGCGCGTGCAACCAGCAACGCCTCGATGGCAGGCACGAGCTCCTTGCCGATCGCACGCTTGGTCACGAAGCACTTCGCCCCGGCCCGGCTTGCTGCGTGACGATGAAACGCATCATCGAAATTGGACACCATCACCACCATCGACCGCGGCGAAGCTTCGAGCAGCTTGCGGGTGCCGGCGACGCCGTCGATGCCCGGCAGCTTGATATCCATCAGCACGACATCGACCTTGTGCACGTCGATCGCACGCAGCGCCTCGTTCACGGTCGCTGCCTCCAACACTTCGATGGCGCCGAACGCGACGTGCATCAGCTCGCGCAGCGCCTGCCTCACTGCACGATGGTCTTCCACGATCAGGATGACCGGGCCGCAGGATGATTGCAATTCGCTCGTGTCCACGTCGTCTCGCCGGAAGTTGCTGTGTGAGGCGACTGTAGCGGAAGCGCACGCACTGCGCTGTCGGGAGCATCGGACAGATCGCGTCAGGAATTTCCTGACAGATCGCTGCCGAACCGGCTCAGGTCGTCGGGCTGGCGGCGCGTCGCCGCCTGGCCCGCGCGCTAATCGAGCGAAGTCACGCCGTACTGGATCGCGAACTTGATCAGTGACGCGAAATCGTGCAGGTCGAGCTTCTCCATGAGGCGTGCCCGGTACGTTTCCACCGTCTTTTGCGACAGGGACAGCTTCTCCGCGATCTGCGCATTCGAGCTGCCCTCTGCGAGCATCTGCAATACCTGCCGCTCGCGCGAGCTCAAGCGCGCGAGCGGGCTCTCCACCCCGCGCGCGATCTGCTCGATCACCGGATTCACGAGCTCCTTGCTGAGAAAGCGCCCGCCGTTGTATACCGCGCGAATCGCTTCGACCACCTCCTTGGCGGCCGACTTCTTGACCACGTAGCCCATTGCGCCGGCCTGCAGAGCGCGCATGACATGAACGTGGTTCGAGTACATCGACAGGATGATTACGCGTATGCGCGGGCAACGTTCGCGCAGCAGGTGCGTTGCCTCGGCACCGTTCAGGTTCGGCATCGCGTGGTCCATGAGCACCACGTCGGGCTCGGTCCTGACCGCCACGTCGACCGCCTCGCGGCTGTCTTCCACGCAGCCGACCACGTTCATGTCGCTCTGTGCATCGACCACGAAGCGCAGGCCCTCGGCCACGACGGCGTGGTCATCGACGATCAGCACCCGGATCGTCATGTCAGCACGGGACGCGAACGCTGACGCAAGTCCCGCCGCCCGCTGCGGGACCGATCTCGAAGCGCCCGCCGACCGCCTGCGTCCGCTCGCGCATGGTGACCATGCCGAGACCCGCGCGCCGGCGTGCCGCCGAGCCCGTCGCCGTGCCATACCCCACGCCGTCGTCGGCGATGGTCATGAGCAACTGCTCGCCCGCATGCTCGAGCGTGATGCTCACTTTCGAGGCATGGGCGTGCTTCGCGACATTGTTGAGCGCCTCCTGAACGATGCGAAAGAGCGCGATCTCGCTCGACTGCGCGAGGCGCGCGGCGCTCTCCTTTCCTTGCACCTCGACTTCGATGCCGGTGCGACGGACGAAATCGTTCGCATACCACTGCAGCGCGGGCAGCAGGCCGTAGTCGTCCAGCATCGGCGGGCGCAGCTCCGCCATCACGTTCTCGATCGTCGCGGCGGTCGATTCGAGCAGCGTGCCGGCGTCCTCGAGACGGGAATGCAATCCCTCGTTTCCGTGCGGAAGCTGGCTCTTCAGAATGTCGAGATTGATGCTCAACGCGGTCAGGTTCTGGCCGACCCGATCGTGCAGCTCGCGCGAGAAGCGGCGCCGCTCGGACTCCTGCACGTCGACGTGCCGCCGCGACAGGGCCTGCAGCTGTTCGGTCGAATTGCGCAGGTCTTCGGTCATCACGTTCGCCATTGCGACGGCTCTGCTGCGTGAGGATGCCACGGAATAGAACATGCCGAACAGCAGGAAGCTC
>WHTS01000225.1 GCA_009377585.1 Betaproteobacteria bacterium | reverse complement strand
CCGGTGATCTCGAGCCAGGTGACCGAAGCGATGCTCGGCCGCCGCCGTCATCTCAACACCGAGCAGGCCGAGCGCGACGCCGCCCCGGCTCGCCGCCTACTGCGCGTCGAGCGTGACATTCGCGAACAGTTGCGCAAACTGCACGATCAACTCGGTGAGGCCCGGCGCGACTTGCACCTGGACCCCGAAAGCATCCAGGCCGTGGTCGAGACCGGACTCGCACTCGCGGGGCAGCCGCCGCTGCGTGCGGTGGAGCTTTGCGGGCTCTGGCCGGATCCCGCCGGCAAACGGACCCAATCTCCGGTGTTCGCGCTGCCGCCGTTGACCGGCACATGGCGCCTCGCGGCCGAAGGGCTCGCCCATCCGCACACAAAGGAGATCCGCCCGATCGTGTTCGATCACACGCTTTGCGCGGGGCGCGACGACGTCGTGCTGGCGCATCTCAATCACCGGATGGTGCAGATGTGCCTGCAATTGCTGCGGGCCGAGGTATGGGCGGTTGCCGGTGCGCGCAAGCTCAATCGCATCACCGCCCGCGTCGTGCCCGACGCCATGACCCAAGTGCCCGTAGCGCTGGCGCACGGCCGCCTGGTCGTGCTCGGCGCCGATAACAAGCGCCTGCACGAGGAGCTGATCTTTGCGGGCGGGGAGCTGCGCGAAGGCCGGTTCACGCGCGTCGCACAGATCGCGCGGCTGGAGCAGTTGCTCGCCAGCGCCACCGCGGAGCCCGCTCCGCTCGCAATGCAGGAACGACTGCGCGCACTCTGGCCCGAGCATCGCGGCAACCTCTTGCGGGCGCTCGAGGCCCGCTGTGACGACCGGACCAAGACCCTGCACAACCGGCTCGACGATCGCGCGACCCGCGAGGTCAACGCCATGCGCAGCGTGCTCGCCGAGCTCGGCGCCAGCATCAAGGCGCAGTTGAGCGACATCGATCCGCAGCTCGAGCTCTTCTCGATTCCGGAGAAGGAGCAATTCGAGCGCGACCGCGGTGCACTGGAGCGCCGCCTCGCCGAGCTGCCGCGCGAGATGGCGCTGGAAGCCGAGATGATCCGCACGCGCTACGCCAATCCCTCGCCGCGCCTTTTTCCGGTGTCGGTCACGTATCTCGTGCCGAAGCGGCTCGCAGGCTGAGCATGTCGATCGCGCGTCACCACAACGAATGGCTCTCGCTGCTGGAGGTCTCGGGGCCGTTCCTGTCCTTGCCGGTGCTCATGCGGGTATTCCCGCAGGGGCTGGAAGAGCATGACCGCGAACAGGCGAAGCGGCTGCGCCTCGCGCGCGAGGAGTGGGCCGAGGACGGGCACGATCCGGCCATCCATACGGCCTGGCTCGAGATGGTGCTGCGCGAGGATTTGGAATATCCCGACGACCATCTCTTGTCGGGACAGAGCCTGCCGGCGGGTCTCGATGTGCGCGTTCCCGAGCATGACGAAACCCTGCGCCCGCACTGGGCGCTGAAGGCGCCGGGGGACGAGCGGCCCCGGCTGCTCGTCACCGTGTATCCCCCGCAGCAGGATCTCGATCGGCCGGTGACCGGCAAGGCGTGGAAGGCGACACCCGGCACGCGGATGATGACGCTGCTGCACGGCGCCGACGTGCCGCTGGGCCTGGTTACCAACGGCGAGCAGTGGACGCTGGTCGCCGCAAGACCGGGGCAGACGACGAGCTTCGTGTCCTGGTACGCATCGCTCTGGAGCGAGGAGCCGCTGACGCTGCGTGCGTTCCGCGACTTATTGGGCGTGCGGCGGTTCTTCGGTGTGCCCGAGGCCGAATCCCTTACCGCCATGCTGGCGGAGAGCCTGCAGAACCAGCAGGAAGTCACCGATCAGCTCGGCTTGCAGGTGCGCAAGGCGGTCGAAGTGCTGATCCAGGCGCTCGATCGGATCGACATCGACCAGCAGGGCAAGCTGCTCGAGGGCGTCGGCGAGAAGGTGCTCTACGAGGCGGCGCTGGCGGTCATGATGCGGTTGGTGTTCCTTTTCTCTGCGGAAGAGCGTGGGCTGCTCCTGCTCGGCGACCCCACCTACGACCGCCACTACGCGGTCTCGACCTTGCGCGAGCAGTTGCGCGAAGCTGCCGATCGCCAAGGCGAGGAGATCCTCGAGCGCCGCCACGATGCGTGGAGCCGGCTGCTCGCGACCTCGCGGGCAATCTACGGCGGCATCGCGCACGAGGCGCTGCGGCTCCCGGCCTATGGTGGCGACCTGTTCGACCCCGATCGCTTCCCGTTCCTCGAAGGCCGTTCGCGCGCATCGACCTGGCGCAATGCGGATGCCCATCCTCTGCCGGTCAACAATCGCACCGTGCTGCATCTGCTGGAGTCGCTGCAGGTCCTGCAAGTGCGCGTGCCGGGCGGTCCGGCCGAGCCGCGGCGCTTGAGCTTTCGCGCCCTCGACATCGAGCAGATCGGCCACGTCTACGAGGGCTTGCTCGACCATGCGGCCAAGCGCGCGCCTGAAGTGACTCTGGGGCTCGCCGGCGCGAAGGACGCAGAGCAGGAGATTCCGCTCGGTCTGCTGGAAGGTAAAGCGCGCGAGAGCGAGGATGCGTTGGTTGCTTATCTGGCGGAACAGACCGGCCGCTCGGCATCCGCATTGCGACGCGCACTGCGGCAGCCCGAGCCGCCGAACGCGATGCTGCTCCAGGTCGCGTGCGGCAACGATGCCAAGCTGGCGGCCCGAGTCGCACCGTTCGCGCATCTGCTGCGGGAGGACACGAGCGGCTTCCCGGTGATCATCCTGCCGGGCAGCGTCTACGTGACTGCCGGCACGGACCGGCGCAGCACCGGCACGCACTACACGCAGTTGAGTCTCACCGCGCCGATGGTGAAGACCACGCTCGATCCGCTGCTCTACCGCGGTTTCGACCACGGCGATCAGCCCTCGCTGGAGCGCCTGATCGCGCCGGCCGAGATCCTGAATCTCAAGGTCTGCGATCTGGCCTGCGGCTCGGGAGCGTTCCTCGTCCAGGCCTGCCGCTATCTCGCCGAGCGGTTGGTCGAAGCCTGGGGCATTGCCGAGGCCGGCACGGACGGCAAGCCATTGGTGATCCCGGAGGCGGGCGCATCCGCCGGTCATCCCGCCGAGCGGCTGCTGCCGATGGACGACGAGGAGCGCCTGGCGCTCGCGCGCCGGCTGGTCGCCGAGCGCTGCCTCTACGGCGTGGATGTGAACCCGATGGCGGTGGAAATGGCCAAGCTTTCGCTCTGGCTCGTCACCCTGCACAAGCACCGGCCCTTCACCTTTCTCGATCACGCGATCAAGTGCGGCGACAGTCTCATCGGCGTTCACCAGGCCGAACAGGTAGCGAGCTTTCATCTGCGCCCGGCGCGTGGTCGGCTGCGCGGCGGCGTGTTCGATTACGTCACCGCGCATGTGCACGAGCGCCTGGAACGCGCACGGGAGAAGCGCGAGCAGTTGGAGCGCTTCACCGTGCTCGATATCCGCGATGCCGAGCACAAGGCGCGGCTGCATCGCGAAGCCGAAGCCGCACTCACCGAGGTCCGAGTCGTATGCGACCTGATCGCGGGCGCTGGGCTCGCGACCGCTGGCGGCACCGAGAGCCGCAGCCTCAACCTGCTCGATGCCAAGCTCGACGATCTGATCCTGCACGTCGGCGCCGTGTTCGCGCCGGTCGAGGAACGCAAGGCCGCCGAACCCGACCTCGGCGAGTTGACGCGAGTCGGCGACCCGCTGCTGACTGCGCCGGACGGAGAGTCACGCCGGCGGCCGTTTCATTGGCTGGTCGAGTTTCCCGAGGTGTTCCTGGATTCCGACAATCCGGGGTTCGACGCGATGCTCAGCAATCCGCCATTCATCGGTGGGCAGAAGATCACCGGGCTCTTCGGCACCGACTATCGCGATTACCAGGTGCTGCACACGGCGAACGGCCGGCGCGGCAGTGCGGATTTGTGCGCTTACTTCTTTCTGCGTGCTGGGCAACTGGTCAAAACCGGTGGTCAGTTCGGATTGCTCGCGGTCAACACGATCGCCGAGGGCGATACGCGTCAGGTCGGCCTCGAAGCCATGCTGCGCGGCAATCATGCGATCTACGCCGCGTGGCCGAATCGCCCCTGGCCTGGTGACGCGGCTGTGGTCGTGAGCCAGGTGCACGTGCGCCGCGGAAAGTGGGATGGTGCGTTCACACTCGACGATCGCTCCGTACCGACGATTTCGGCGTTTCTGTCGAGTGA
>WHTS01000224.1 GCA_009377585.1 Betaproteobacteria bacterium | reverse complement strand
ACCTTAGATCATTTGATACCGGCGCTTTTCTGGTTGCCTTCGCGAACGACGAAAGGGCTCATTGATACGCTATGGAAGTGCTGCGTGATGCGGTAGACCTCGATACATCTCGAAAGGTCTCCCAGCAGGAGTGCCGATCGTCCTCGGTAGATGTCGATAGATGGTAAATGCGGTTTTCGGGTATGCCAATGCAATTGACGGTAAATCTGACGGTAAAAGATCTACTCGCAGAACAAGACACGCGGTAGGACAATGGTTTGGAGGCGCCGTTGATGATCGAGTGGGAGTAGGGGTCTTTCTCGGACTATCGAAGACTATCGGCACCTATCGGCAATTTTGCTCTCGCATTGCTCATCTGAATGATTTGCCTCGCAAGATCGGGTCGATGTGCGGCAAAAGCGCCCAGGGGCAACAAAGCGTATTCTGTTTGCCGATTTTTCGGGAGGACGATATGGACTTGCAACTGAAGGACAAGACGGCGCTCGTCACGGGAGCGAGCATGGGCATCGGCCATGCGATCGCTCGAGGGCTTGCGTCGGAAGGGGTTCGTGTCTGCGTCGTGGCGCGCCGGCGCAATCTGCTCGACGAGCTGTCCGCGCGGATCGTCAAGGATAAGCATCCGCGGCCGGAGATCGTCGTCGCCGATCTGATGGAAGACCGCGCGCCCGAACGACTCGCAAGTGCGGCGGCCCAAGCGCTCGGCCGGATCGACATCCTGGTGAACTCGGCGGGCGGCAGCCACCCGGCCATTGCCATCGACGCCGGTGAAGAGCCGTGGGAAGAGTCGATGCGACTCAACTTCGTGCGTCTGCGTCAGCTCACGCACGCCGTCCTGCCGGACATGATGAAGAACGGCTGGGGTCGCGTGATCAACATCACCGGCAAGTCCGAGCCCGAAAGCCTGATCACTGCCAATGCGGCCAAGGCCGCGATCCACGCGTGGGCCAAAGGCCTTTCGCGCGTCATAGGGCCTTACGGAATCACCATCAACTCGATCGCGCCCGGCCGCATCATGAGCGAGCAGATTCGCCGCAAGTATTCTCCGGAGTTTCGTGCGAAGCAGTCCGCCGAGGAAATACCGATGGGCCGCTATGGCGAACCCGAGGAGCTCGCTGCTCTTGCGGTGTTTCTCGCATCACCCGTCGCGGGCTACATCACCGGCACGGTCATGCCGGTGGATGGCGGGCTGAGAAAGTACGCTTTCTAAGCCGCATGGACACGAAACACGATACCGTCCTCAGTACAACTACGCCTCGGCCGGCTCCGGCAGCTCGCCTCACCTCTCCGTCGAGCTATTCAAGCTGATGACCCAGGTGAGCATGAATCACATCCCGTACAAGGGCGCGGCCCCGGCGCTTACCGACGTCGTTGCCGGGCAGGTCGCGCTGTACATCGGAAGCTTGCCGGCGAGCATGCCGCACATCAAAGCGGGGCGAGTGCGGGCTCTCGCGGTCACGGGAGCGCGGCGCTCGCCGACCTTGCCGGATCTGCAGACGGTTAGCGAGGCCGGCGTTGCGGGTTTCGAGTCGATCCAGTGGTACGGGTTCATGGCGCCCGCGGGAACCCCGCGATCGGTGCTGGAGCGGCTGCACAGGGATCTGACGGCTGTGCTCGTGCAACCGGCGATGAAGGAGCGTTTGCTTCCTCAGGGATTCGAACTCGTGGCGAGTACGCGCGAAGAGTTCGGCAAGTACATTCGCGCATATCAATCTAATAGCTGGGAAGTGGATACAAAACATCGGTTAATATTCGTCACTAACCGAGGATTTGTATCTCATGACTCGCAGCATTCCAAATACCCAGCGAGAACGCGCGTTCGCATCTCTGAAGTCCAAAGGAATGGCGCGCCTAAGCGAACTGATCGCGGAGGGCGTTACCGCATCCACCGTATCCCGGCTTGAACGCGAAGGTGCGATCGTCCGTCTCGCACGCGGGCTGTATCAGCTTCCGGATGCATCGATCGACGCGCATCACACCCTGGCCGAAGCGGCGAAGCTCGTGCCGAACGGCGTTATCTGTCTCACCTCGGCTCTGGCCTATCACGAACTGACCGATCAAATACCGGCAAAGGTATGGATTGCCATCGGACCAAAAGACTGGCGTCCGCGCTTCCGATACCCGCCTGCTCGCTTCGCTCATTTCCCAAACAACTACCTACAAAACGGCGTCGAGCGGCACGTCATCGACGGCGTCGACGTGCCGATTTTCGGAGTCGCCAAGACCATTGCCGATCTCTTTCGCTATCGCCGCACCGTCGGTATCAACGTCGCCCTCGAAGGCCTGCGGGAGGCACTCCGAAAACGCAAAGCCACGCCTGCGCAGATTGCCCGATATGCCAGCGACGCACGGGTCTGGAAAACCATGGAACCGTACGTGAGTGCGTTGACCACCGATGGCTAGATCACCCCGTGACATGGGGGCGTCAGTTCGAGCTCGTCTGCTGACCCTTGCGCGCGAGAAGGGACAGGCGTTCGATCTGCTCCTCACGCGTTACGCGACCGAGCGGCTGCTCTATCGCCTCAGCACTACGCCGCGCCGCGATCGCTTCGTTCTCAAGGGAGCAAAGCTGATAACGACATGGTTCGACGATTCACATCGTCCTACGCGACGTGGATCTTCTCGGCTACGGCGATCCAGCGCCCGAGCCGATGCTCGCCGTATTCAAGGAAATCTGCGCCATCGAGGAGAACGACGGCATCCTATTTGACGTCGATGCGTTGCGGGTTGAGCTGATACGGGAGGAACTTGAATATGGCGGGCTTCGCCTGCGTACGACGGCGCGGCTGGCCGGCGCGCGGATTACGATCGTCATCGATATCGGATTTGGCGACGCGATCGAACCAGGGGTCGAGGAAATCAACCTGCCGGTAATGCTAGATCTTCCCGCACCCCGCCTGCGCGTGTACCCGCGGGAAACGGTTGTAGCGGAAAAATTTCAGGTAATGGTCTTGCTCGGTCTTGCCAACAGTCCCATGAAGGACTACTACGACATCTGGATATTGAGTCGAAGTTATGCGTTTGACGCAGAGCGCCTGAGCCGCGCCATTGCTGCGACATTTGAGCGGCGCCGAACCGCTATCCCGGAAGAAGTGCCCGACGCGTTGACGCCGGCCTTCTCCACTGAGGCGACAAAACGGCGTCAGTGGGCGTCGTTCGCCAGGGACCTAGCTGCAGAAGTACCGTCCCTCGAAGTAATCGTTGCTGATCTCGCTGGTTTCCTGATGCCGCACGCGCGGCAGGCGCTGCAGCGCACGGGCGGTCGGCTGCCGTGATGGACCGCAATTCGAAACGGGCAAGTCATGCACGGACGGATCGATCTGCTGCTGGAGACAAGAAGGGCTGGCCGGGTGCTTCTAGACCACAAGGCGAACCAGCAGGGTGGGCAACTGCGGCTTTCCTCATGCGCGATGACTTTGTAACGCCAGCCTGGTATCACGATACTCGCACGACATCAGAAATTCCGCATGACGGTAAAAGAATTCGATGAAAGGTATTGGGAGACAATGCGTTAGGTCGTTTGATGCCGGCGGCATGTCTGGGGCCATCGCGAACGACGAAGAGTTCGTTGACGCTATCAAGGCGCTCTGCGGGACGCGATAGATCTCGATACATCTCGAAAGCTCGCCCATGCAGGAGTGCCGATCGTTCTCGATCCTCGATGCCTGTCCTTCGGCGCACCGACCTTGTGACCGTCGGAATTCTTTTGCACTAGCGCCAACAGGATGAGTCAGCGGCAGGTCGTGGCGGCAAGCGCGTGCAGCACGTCTCCGCACCCGCTGATCCGATGACCCCCCGCGGAACTCAAGGCAAATAGTGATTCGGCAGGAGAAGCTTAGCCTGCAGGAGAAGCTTCCCCTTTGGCGAGGCCTTCAATTCCCGCGACACATGCACTCGAGACACCCCAAGTCCCTTGTTCCTGGTCAGGCATTTTGTCCCAGCCCCCAGTTTGAACGTAGTCGGATCGCTTGTAGCTATCCATTCCGCCGAATTCTTTGAGTTTGGCTTCGTAGTTCGGGTCCTGCTTGAATTGTGCAACGCAGATCGCCGCTCGGGTCGTCTGAACCGCTTCTTCACTCATTTTCTGGGTCGTCGAGGAGGTTGTCCATCCACCCCAGACAAAACCGATGACCATCGCGATGCCTGCGCCCCCAATAGCTCCCCAGGTGCCGTACTTTACCTTCACTTCCATTTCCGATTTCACTGGTCATTCCTCTCGAAATGTGGTCGGTTGGGTAAGTCGCCGGCATTGCGTACGCGCGACACTGGACAAAAATGACAAAACCCGGCTT
>WHTS01000223.1 GCA_009377585.1 Betaproteobacteria bacterium | reverse complement strand
GCCGCGACGTGCTCGGCGATGCCGCGCATCGACACGAACATGAGCGTGGCCTGCCCGCTCATCACGTCCACCTGCGCCGGGGTCGTGCCCTTGTAGGGTATGTGCAGCATCTTGATGCCGGCAGCCTGGGAGAAGAGCTCGCCGGCGAGGTGCGTCAGGTTGCCGATGCCCGCCGAGGCGTAGGTCAGGTCGCCCGGACGCGCCTTACCGAGCGCCACCAGCTGCTTGATCGAGGCCGCCGGAAGCGAGGGCGTGACTACGACGCCGAACGTGTTGGTCGCGATCTGCGTGATCGGAGCGAGATCGCGCACCGGATCGTAGGGCATCTTCTTGTAGACGAACTGGTTGACGGTCATGGCGCTCGGCACGCCGAGAAGCAGCGTGTATCCGTCGGCTTTCGCCTTCGCTACCAATTCGCCGCCGATGATGCCGTTTGCGCCCGGACGATTCTCCACGATGACCGGCTGGCCCCACGATTCGGTCAGCTTCTGGCCCAGCGCGCGGGCGGCGAGATCCGGGCCCGACGACGGCGCTTGTGCGACGACGATGCGAATGAGGCGAGTCGGGTAGTCCTGCGCGGGAGCGGCCGCCGACAGCAGAAACGCCCCCGCCATCCAAACTGAAACAGAAAACCGATGCATGCTCACCTCGTTGACCTCGTGCTAGGGCGTCAAGTATCGTCAGTGCCGGCCGATCGCGCAATTCGAAAGTCAACATGGTGGAATGCACCACCGTAAATGCCATGAGCAAGTCCACCCACTACCCTGCGCTTTTTGCGCCGTTTCGCCTCGGCGGAAGGACGCTGCGCAACCGCGTCGTGCACGCCTCCATGAACACGCATATGGCCGCCAACACGCGCGTGACCGAGCAACTCGTCAACTACCATGCCGCGCGCGCCCGCGGCGGGGCGGCGATGATCGTCACCGAGCCGATCAGCATGGCGCGCCACCAGAACGTGTCCTATCGGGCGCGGGCGTGGAACGACGACAATCTGCAGGGTCTCGCGCGCTGGGCCGAGGCGGTCGAATCGCAGGACTGCGCCCTGCTCGGCCAGATCCAGGATCCCGGGCGCGGGCGCCACAACACCGGCATCGGTGCGCATGCGATCGGCCCCTCGGCGCTGGCCGACGATCTGTCCTGGACCGTACCGCACGCGCTCACCGCGGACGAGATCGCAGCGATGATCGAGGACTTCGCCGCCTCGGCGGCGCGGCTGCAGCGCTGCGGTTTCAGCGGCGTGGAGATCTCCGCCGGGCACGGACATCTCTTCCACCAGTTCCTGTCGCCGTGGTCGAACGATCGCACCGACCGCTACGGCGGCGACTGGGAAGGTCGGACGCGCATCGTGCGCGAGCTGATCGATGCGCTACGCGCGAGCTGCGGACGCGACTTCCTGATCGGGCTCAAGCTCCCGGGCAACGACTGGGTGCCGGGCGGCATCGGCCCGACGGAAGCTGCCATCGTCGCATCGATGCTCACGGCGCCGCGCGAGGTCGATTACGTCTGCTTCGCTCAAGGCACGCACGGGCTCGCGTTGGAGCGTCACCTCCCCGACGCGCATGAGCCGGACTTGCCCTACCACGAACTGCAACGCGGCCTGCGTGCCAGCCTGCACGGTGTGCCGCTGATCGCGCTGGGCAAGATCGCGACCCCCGAGGAAGCCGAACGCATCGTCGCCTCCGGCGATGCCGAGCTGGTCGCGCTCGGCCGGCCGTTGCTCGCCGACGCGGCCTGGCCCGTCAAGGCGTCCCAGGGTCGGATGCAGGAAATCCGCGGCTGCATTTTCTGCAACCGCTGCTGGGACACGATCAATACGCATCTCCAGCCCATTGCGTGCGTGAACAACCCGCGCGTAGCCGCGCCCGACGAAGCCGACTGGCGTCCTGCGTCGTCTGCGGCCAAACGCCGGGTGATCGTGATCGGCACGGGTGTCGCCGGGCTGGAAGCGGCATGGGTCGCGGCCGCCCGAGGCCACGACGTAACGGTGTTCGGCCGCGCCGCGGCTGTCGGCGGCAAGGCGCGTCTGCACGCGATGTTGCCGGGAGCCCATACGCTCGCCCGGATCTACGAATACCAACTGCAAGCGGCACGCCGCGCGGGCGTGCGCTTCGAGCTCGGCGTCGAGGCGAGCGTCGATGCCGTACGCTCGCTCGACCCGCATGCGGTCGTGCTCGCAACGGGCTCCCGGATGCTGCGTCCGCCGCGCATGCCGCATCCAATCGACTTCGCGCGCGACCTGCGCAGCGCCATGCAGGCGTTGCTTGGCAATCCCGGCCGCCGCGCCGGCAACGCGGTGATCTTCGACATGGACCACACCGAAGGGACGTACGCCTCGGCGGAGTACCTCAAGACCGTATTCGACCGGGTCTACGTGCTGACGCCGCGCGAATACATCGCGCAGAAGACGGCGCTCGTTACGCGTCAGGGGATCATCCGGCGCTTTCACGAAAAGCGCATCGATGTGGTACCCCTCGCGGAGGTGCGCTGGGCTGAATCGTCCCCGGGCAAGATCGAGTATGCGAACGTCTATAGCGGCGAGATCGGCGTCATTGCGGATGTCGCCCTGGTCGCCTATGCGACGCCGCGCGTGCCCGAGGACGAGCTCGCCGAGCCGCTTCGTGCCGGCGGAATCGATGTGCGCCTCGCCGGCGACTGCGCCTTGCCGCAAGGCCTGCTGGCTGCGACGGCTGGTGGGCATGCGCTCGGTATGGCGCTATAGCAGTTCGCCGACCCCCGGGGCTCTCTCGAGAAACAGAATCGAGACACCGGGTGCCCCCGTGGGCCCGGGATGCTCAATAGTCGACCTTCGTGGCGGTGCCGGCTTCCTCGGCAAAGATCTCCGTGGCCATGTTGTGCGCTTCGAGCGAGGCGGGAATGCCACAGTAGATCGCCACTTGCAGCAACACTTCCCGGATCTCGTCGGTGCTGCAGCCGTTTTTCAGAGCGCCGCGCAAATGGATGCGCAACTCGTTGGGACGATTCAGCGCGCAAGTCATGGCGAGTGCAAGGAGGCTGCGCATCTTGCGTGGAATCGCTTCGCGGCCCCAGACCTCACCGTACGCATATTGGTTGATGAGCTTCTGCAGCGGCGCACCGAACTCACCGGCGGCTGCCATGCGGCGCGCAACGACGTCGGCACCGAACATCTCCTGGCGAATGCTCAAACCTTTCTGATACATGTCGCGATCGTCCATCTCATGCCTCCTCCAGTAATCCGAAACAGTCATGCCCGGCACGCGCGTTGGACCGCCGCTTGCTGCGCGATGCATCGCTACGATGAACTGCCCGTAGACGCGCCTGCTCGTAAACCGGCGCCCGCCGGAGCCCGACCGCCGTGCCGCCGCTGGAGTTGCGTGGCGGCTTCTCGCTTATGCCGGGCGGCTTTCGTTCAGCACGCGCCTGATCGCGTCCGCGATGCGAGCGCGATCCGGCAGTGCCGCTCGTTCCAGCACCGGGCTGTAGGGCACGGGGACGGGCGCGGCACAAACACGCTGCACGGGCGCTTTCAACGCGTGAAACGTCTCGCGGTCTTCGAGCACGGCCGCGGCGATCTCCGAGGCCGCCGAACACGTCGCCGGCGCCTCGTCGACGATGACGAGCCGTCCGGTCTTGCGAACCGAGGCGCGGATGGTCTGGACATCGAGCGGCACCAGCGTGCGCGGATCGATGACCTCGACCGATACGCCCTCGTTCTCGAGCACAGCGGCGAGTGCGAGCGATTCCTGGACGTAGAATGCCAAGCCCACCACCGTCACGTCGTTGCCGGGGCGCTTGACCTCGGCGGCTCCGAGCGGCACCAGATGCTCGCCTTCAGGCACGGGACCGCTGACGGCATTCAAGCGGCTGCACTCGAACGAGACGACCGGGTTGTTGTCGCGGATGGCGCTTTTCAGCAGGCCCTTCGCATCGGCCGGCGTCGCCGGCAGAATGATCTTCAGCCCCGCCAGGTGCATCCACATCGAATAAGGACTCTGCGAGTGCTGGGCGGCCAGCCCCATGCCGCCGCCGGTCGAGCAGCGATAGGTCACCGGAAAATCCGCCTGTCCGCCGAACATGTAACGGATCTTGCTCGCCTGATTGACGACCTGGTCCATAGCGACGAACGAGAAGGTCACCATGCGCCAGTTGACGATCGGCCGATAGCCGCTCGCGGCCGCCCCCAAACCCATGCCCGTGAGTACCGATTCGGAGATGGGGGTGAAGCGAACACGGCGGGGACCAAATTCGGCGAGCGGGTCGCCCGTGAAATCGGTGCCGAGCGTGATCACGCGCTCGTCGCGCCGCATTTCCTCCGCCACCGCTTCGTCCAGCGCCTGCGAAAAAGTCAGCTGCCGCATGGGCCGTCTCCTAGC
>WHTS01000222.1 GCA_009377585.1 Betaproteobacteria bacterium | reverse complement strand
TTAGCTGACTATTACACTGGCGCGACGATCAAGCACCTCACAGGCCAAGATCTTGCCAGGTACCGATTTGCACTTCCTCCACTCTCTGAACAGCATCGAATCGCAGCGATCCTAGACAAGGCGGACGCGCTGCGAGCCAAGCGCCGCGCCGCCCTCGCCCAACTCGACACCCTCACCCAACTCGACACCCTCACCCAATCCATCTTCTTCGACATGTTCGGCGACCCCGCCACGAATCCAAAGGAGTGGGCGGTGTGTTCTGTTGCTGACTATGTAGAAGCGTTTCAAGGAGGTAAGAGTATCGAATCAGAAAGTGGGGACAACGTAGTCAGTCGCAATCGAGTGCTCAAAGTTAGTGCAGTTACAGGGATGAGATACTTACCCGAGGAGAGCAAACCGGTTCCCGACAACTACGCTCCACCTGAGGCGCATTTCGTGAAGGAAGGCGATTTGCTCTTTAGCCGCGCCAACACGAGCGAACTTGTTGGGGCGGTCGCATATGTTGAAAGCACGCCCTCGAACGTGCTTTTGCCAGATAAGCTGTGGCGCTTCGTCTGGCGCAAAAATCCACTCAGGGCCGAGCGACTTTTTGTCTGGGCGCTCTTTCAAACGGCGCCAGTTCGAGACGCAATCGCAGGTCGTGCAACTGGTACAAGCGGTTCAATGAAGAACATCTCGCAAGAAAAAGTGCTCGGCATTCACACTATCCTCCCTCCAATAGAATTGCAGCGAGAGTTTGGAGCGCGCATCGCAACCCTTCGTAGGCTGCAAATCACTCAACGCCGCTTGCTCACCGAACTCGATTCCCTGTTCGCTTCCCTCCAACACCGCGCCTTCCGGAGCGAGCTGTAGCCATGCCACAAATGGGACCGGGCGCGAATCAGAGGTCCGGCAACGCAGCGCCTTAACATCACGAACCTATAACAAGCCCACCGCTTGCGCCCCATGCTAAAGGCTGCCTATCATATGGGCCGAATTCGGGCCCATATGATAGCGAGCGACAACCATGACGGAGGTTGAGCCGTCGACGCGCGCGGGGCGCTACGTCCGCCAGCCGACAGGCTATCGCGCGTTCCTCCCTACACCGCTGCCGCCGCAACCGGAGCTGCGCCTGAACGCAGAACTGACCGCGCTGCTCTCGGCGGCGGATCGTGCGCTCGGGCGACTCGACGGCTCGGTGCTGACGCTCCCGAATCCCGACCTCTTCGTCTTCATGTACGTGCGCAAGGAGGCGGTGCTCTCCAGCCAGATCGAAGGCACACAGAGCTCGCTGCAGGACCTGCTTGCCGCCGAGGCGCAATTGTTCGACGAGAACATGCCGCGCGACGTAAACGAAGTCGTCAACTACGTCCGTGCCATGAACCACGGTCTGGCTCGCCTTCCCGAGCTGCCGGTCTCGGTGCGGCTGATCCGCGAGATCCATGCTGAGCTGATGCGCGGCGTGCGCGGCGGCCGCCTGCAACCGGGCGAGCTGCGCACGAGCCAGAACTGGATCGGCCCGGCGGGTTCCACGCTCGCGACGGCGAGCTTTATACCGCCGCCGCATCACGCAGTGTCGGACGCGCTGAGCGATCTCGAAAAATTCCTGCATGCTGACGACGGCCTGCCGCCGCTCATCAAGATCGCGTTGGCGCATGTGCAGTTCGAAACGATCCACCCGTTTCTCGACGGCAACGGCCGGGTGGGCCGCCTGCTGATCACTTTCCTGCTCACCGAATGCGGTGTCCTGCACAAGCCGGTGCTGTATCTGTCGCACTACTTTAAGCAGAACCGTCAGGCTTACTACGAGCACCTGCAGGCCGTGCGCGTCCGCGGCGCGTGGGAGGAATGGCTGGCGTTCTTCCTGCGCGGCGTGATCGAGGTAGCGGGCGAGGCGGCCGACACCGCGCGTCGCATCCAGCTTCTGCGCGAGCAACACCGCGCCGCCATCACCGACAAGCTCGGGCGTGCGGCGGGCAACGGTCACAAGGTCTTGGAATCGCTATTCGATCGGCCCATCGCGGCGGTGAACGACGTGCGGCAGCTGACCGGCACCACTTACGCAGCCGCCAATTCCCTCGTTTCCCGTTTGGTGGAGATCGGCGTGCTGAGCGAGATGACGGGCTACACGCGCAACCGCCGATTCCGATATGCGCCTTACATCGAGCTGTTCAGCGACGGCCGGCCAGAGCCTAAGGGGAGCGCGTGAGCCAGTTCGCCTTCCTCCAGCGCGAGTGGTCCGCGGCCGACGGTGCGGCGGTGCGGTTTGAAGTCGCGGCGCACGTCGATACGCGCACGGCATGCTTTTACGTCAAGCGCACGCTGAAGCTGGGCGACGTGGTCGTCTTGTCTATCCTGTTGGCGGGCTTCACGCGCTACTTGAGCGACCGGCTCGACGCTAGCGTCGTGTAACAAGGCATCTGAAACGGCATGTCGTCCACCATCCTTGAGCAACTTCAATACTGGCTGACCGAGCCTGAGGGCGTCCATCTCGAGTTCAAGGAGGCGAAGCAGAACTTCCACTTCGACAAACTGGTGGAGAACTGCGTGGCCTTGGCCAACGAAGGCGGAGGCAAGGTGATTCTCGGTGTGACCGACCGGCGTCCTCGTCGTATCGTGGCCACGGCGGCCTTCGCCGAGCCTGGGCGCACGGAAGCCGGGTTGCACAGTCGCCTGTCGCACCGCATTCCTGTCGAGGAATTGCACACGTCCGAGGGGCGAGTACTGGTGGTGCATGTACCGGCGCGACTTCCGGGCACCGCTTGGCAGATCGATGGGCGATATCTGAAGCGGGCAGGTGATGAGCTGGTCGCATTGGGCGATACGGAACTCCGAGCCATGTTCGCCGAGACGGGGCCGGACTTCTCTGCCGAGGTCTGTGCCGGCGCATCGATGAGCGATTTGTCACCAGATGCGATCGGTGCGTTTCGCGATCGGTGGGCCGCGAAGACTCGGGATGAGCGCAAGTCGCGATGGACCGATGAACAGACGCTAATCAACGCCGAGCTGTTGGTCGATGATCGCATCAGTTACGCAGCGCTAATCCTCTTCGGCACGCGGCGGGCGCTTGGGCGATGGCTGGCGCAGGCGGAGCTGGTGTTCGAGTACCGGTCTTCGGAAGCATCGGGCCCGCCCGCCGACCGCGCGGAGTATCGAGAAGGTTTCTTCCTCTGGCACGACGCTTTCTGGAACAAGATCAACCAGCGCAACGATCGTCAAAGCTATCAGGACGGTTTGTTCCGGATTGAGCTCCCGACTTTCGATGAAGTGCCGGTACGTGAAGCTTTGCTGAATGCGGTCGCGCATCGGGACTACCGTCTCGGTGCCTCGGTGTTCGTGCGGCAGTTCGCGCAAAGACTGGAGGTGGTAAGCCCCGGCGGGCTGCCGCCAGGCATCACGCCGGCGAACATCCTCGACCAGCAGAATCCGCGCAATCGGCGGCTGGCCGAGGCGCTCGCGAAGTGCGGACTGATCGAGCGTTCTGGACAGGGCATGAACTTGATGTTCGAGAACGCCATCCGGCAGGGTAAGGCGCTGCCGAGCTTCGCAGGCACGTCAATCCATGAGGTGCGTCTGACCCTCCATGGGTCGATCGTCAGTCCGGCATTCGTGCGCTTCATCGAGCGGCTGGGTGAGGAAAAGGTCAGATCCTTTTCCACCTACGATTTGCTCGCGCTCGACTATCTGCGTCGCGAGCAGGCGCTGTCGGATCATCTCAAGACATGCCTTTCAGGTTTGATCGCAGTAGGAGCGGTGGAGTCCATCGGACGTGGCCGAGGCACGCGGTACATGCTGGCTCGCAGCCTTTATGCTGCGTTGGGCAACAAAGGCGCCTACACGCGCACCAAGGGACTGGATCGAGGGACAAACAAGGCGCTTCTGCTGAAGCACATCCGGGACAATGTCGCGATGGGCGGCAAAATGGACGAGTTCCGCCAAGTCCTCCCGGCGCTCGCCCGGAGTCAGATCCAGGTGTTGCTGCGGGAGTTGCGGAAGGAGGGTTTGGTCTACAGCGTAGGGGCAACCAAGGCAGCTCGCTGGTTCCCTCAAGTAGGATCATCGAATTGCAACCCGCAGGAACCGTCGTCATGAACATAGCAATCGGCGATGGGCACGGCTCGCGTAAGTCCTTGCTCCGCAAGCAACTGCACCGGAGAGCGATTGCAACCGGGGGACGCCTGATTGCAATTCGAGGGCAATGCCGACGCAATCCGGGCTGCCCCCACCGATGCTGGGCGGGAGCGTGAGCCAGTTCGCCTTCCTCCAGCGCGAATGGTCCGCGGTCTTCGATGCGGCGGCGCGGGCGGAGGCAGCGGTCCATGCCGATCCGCGTACGGCCTGTTTCTATGCGCGGCGCACGCTCGAACTCGCGGTGCGCTGGGCGTACA
>WHTS01000221.1 GCA_009377585.1 Betaproteobacteria bacterium | reverse complement strand
CACACCACCCCGCCCGCATGTGCGGGCACCCCTCCGCGTGAGCGGAGGGGAGAGCGCGTTTCCCCTCCTCGTCGAGGAGGGGCGGGACGCGGCAATGCCGCGGACGGGGTGGTCGGCAGCGATCAAACCACACCCCTTGCAGGGCGCGCATCGGCATGCAGGCCGATGCCGTTCGTCCGGCGCGGACCATGGTCCGCGAATTCCCGATCTCACCCCCGGCGCTTCGCGCCACCCCGCCTCGTGAGAGGCGGGGAATGCACGTGATTCGCCGGGCTTGCCTGTTATTCCAGCTTGATGTCCGCGCTCTTGATCACGCCGGCCCACTTGTCGTAGTCGCGTTTGATCTGCGCCGCGAACGCCTCCGGGGTGCCGGGCGAGGCGGTGGCGCCGAGAGCGGCGAAGCGCTTCTGGGTCTTCGGACGCTTCAGCACGCGTACGACCTCGGCATTGATATGGCGCACGAGATCCGGCGGCGTTCCGGCCGGGCCGAGCAGCCCGTACCAGACCAGCGCTTCGAAGCCCGGCAGCCCGGATTCGGCTACCGTCGGCAGATCGGGCGCGAGCGGCGAGCGCGTGCTGCTGCTGATCGCGAGCGCGCGCAGCCGGCCGCTCTTCATATGCGGGGCCGAGATGGTCATGTCGCTGAAGCCCATCTGCACCTGCCCGCCCATGAGATCGACCAGTGCCGGCGCCGCGCCCTTGTACGGGATGTGATCGATGCTCACCTTGGTCATCGACTTGAACAGCTCGCTCGCAAGATGGCCCGGCGTGCCGGCGCCCGCGCTCGAGTAGCTTGCCGGCGTCGGCCGGGCGCGCAGCCAGCGCACCAGCTCGGCCACCGATCGCGCATCCACCGACGGATGCACCAGCAGCAGGTACGGGCTGGTCGAGACCAGCCCGATCGGCGCGTAGTCGCGGAAGGGATCGTAGGACAACGAGCGATAGAGGCTCGGCGCGATCACGTGCGGCCCGGTCGCGGTCATGAGCCAGGTATAACCGTCCGGCGTGCTCTTGGCCGCGACGCCGTTGCCGACCGTACCGGCCGCACCGGGCCGGTAGTCGATGACGATCGGCTGGCCGAACTTCTCGATCAGCGGTTGCGTGATCGTGCGCGCGGTGACGTCGGTTCCGCCGCCCGCGGGGAATCCGATGATGAGCCGGATGGGCTTGGTGGGATAGTTCTGGGCAGCCGCGGGCAGCGCGCACGCCAGCGCGAACCCGCACAACGCTTGCACGATTCGATGCACGACTCCCCCTTGATGTCGGATGCCCCTTCCAGCTCTTTTTCGTGACGCCCGGGGCGCTGGGCCGCGCACGATGATACGGGCCGAAGCCAGCTCAGCCCGGCTTGCGCCAGCACCAGACGCGAATCGGCGGCACGTTGAGCAGCTCGATGTCGCTCTCGGGATCG
Organism: Betaproteobacteria bacterium; assembly: GCA_009377585.1. Lineage (NCBI taxonomy): Bacteria > Pseudomonadati > Pseudomonadota > Betaproteobacteria > Betaproteobacteria bacterium. The sequence goes on along the minus strand of WHTS01000221.1, from coordinate 3,182 downwards.
CCGAAAAAGTCCCGACCCAGCACCGCGACCCGGTCGCGCAACTGGTAGGCGACGAAGCGACCGCCGGGCGCGAGCACCGAACGGATCTCGCGCAGGATCTTCTTGCCGACCTGGCGCGGCATGGTGGAGAACGGGATGCCGGAGATGACGACATCCGGCGCCGGCAAGGCATACTGCGCGAGCGCGGCCGAAATCTGTTCGGCGCTGCCGCGATGCGCGATCAAGCGCGGATCGCGGATGTTCGAGCGCACCAGCTCGACCAGCCGGTGGTCGATCTCGATTGCCAGCAGCCGGCCTTCGCGCGGCAGCGCCTTCAACAGCGCCTGGGTGGTGCCGCCGGTGCCGGGGCCGAGCTCGACGACGGTGCGCGCTTGCGCCACGGCGCCGACGCGTACCAGGCGCCGCTCCAGGAACGCGGAGCTCGGCACGATCGAGCCGACCTGCTTCGGCTGGTCGAGAAAACGCAGGAAGAAGGCGAGTGCCTTCTCGGCTTGGGACGTGCTCTTTCTGAGCCGTGCGGGGCTTGGGATATCGTCCATCGTGCCGCAAGTGTAGCCGATGACGAGGCCGCCGCAAGAGCGTGTCGCTGGATCAGCGCGGCGGCGTAATGCAGCCGTAAGCCAAGGGTCATGCCGCGCCGGTTGACGGCGGCCGAGAGCGTCGCGGCCGGATATGATGTAATGCGCTCTGCCGCACGACCCTGCGCGAGGACGCGATGCCTTCGATCCATCCGCCGATCCATGTCGACGACGTGACGCCCGAGAACATGAACAAGGGCGAGGGCTGGGCGATCTCGGAGTTTCGCCTGCCGATCTCGGGCAAGCAGGGCTCCGCGACCACGGTGTTTCATTCGATCTTCCGCCCCGGTTCGACCCATGCCAAGCATCTGCACAGCCGCTGCGACGAAATCGCGGTCTACCTCCAAGGTCACGGCGTGGTCGGTCAAGGCGGCGAGCGCACCGAAGTGCGCCCGGGGCACTGCCGCCTGATGCCTAAAGGCTCGGAGCATTTCTTCTTCAATGAAACGAAGGACGAGAAGGGTCTCGTCATCGGCTTCTATGTCGGCGCGAAAAGCGTCCAGGATACGGGCTACGCGTTTTGCGGCAACGTCAGTGCAGCCGATACGTCGATGCCGCGCACGGCGGGTCTGCGCGGCGGCATACTCGTGCACGTCGACGCGGTGAAGCCGCTCGAACACGCGGCCTTGAACGTGCCGGGCGTGGCGATGCGCTTTCCCATCGGCAGCCACAACGGCAGTCCGAACGCGCTCTTTTGGGTGACGCTCGAGCCCGGCGCGGCCTTGCCCAGGCATCGCCACGATCGCTGCGAAAAAGTGTATTACATCGTGCGCGGTCACGGTCTCGCAGGCGCCGAAGACGAGCGCACGGAAGTGCGCGCGGGACACGTTCACCTGATTGCGCAAGGCGTCGAACATTTTCTGCTGAACGCGAGCCGGTCCGAGCCGCTGGAAGCGATCGGCGTCTATACCGGTGCGGGCAGCTTGGAAGAGTCCGGTTATGTCGATCTGGGTGCCGCAGCCGCAGCCGATTTGCGCGCCGCTGCGCCGTAGCGGTCGGGCCGCGCAACAAAACGGCCCGGACCGCGAGGTGCGGCCTCATGCTTCGTGGCGTATGCATCGGGCTTCATGCCGATCGCGCACAATCGACGATGACAATGGCCGCAGTCTCGTGGACAATGGACCTTCTGAAGAGCCGGGGGGAATAGCGACATGCGATACGAGAAACCGAAAAACGTCGACGAGGCGGTTGCCTTGCTCGCGGCCGAGAAAGGATTGGCGCGCGTGCTTGCCGGCGGCACCGACCTGCTGGTGCAAATGCGCAGTGGCCGTGCACAGCCCGACCTGATGGTCGATTGCAAGGCCATCGCCGACATGACATCGATCGTGGCGGAGAACGGCGCCTTGCGCTTCGGCGCTGCCACGGCGTGCATGGTGTTGGTCGAGCATCCGGAATTTCCCGCTGCGTGTCCCGGCGTGACCGACGCGGTCAAGCTGATCGGTTCGATCCAGGTCAAGGGACGCGCCAGCGTCGGCGGCAACGTGTGCAATGCGTCGCCCGCCGCGGACAGTGTGCCCGCGCTCATTGCCGCGGGTGCGACCGCCCGCATCTCGGGGCCGCGCGGCAGCCGCGACGTGCCGGTGGAAAGTCTCGCCACGGGTCCTGGCAAGACGTGCCTGGCTCGTGACGAGCTGGTCGTATCGTTCCTCGTGCCGCGCAAGCAGCCGCGCTCGGGCGATGCTTATCTGCGCTTCACGCCGCGCACCGAGATGGACATCGCGGTGGTTTCCGCCGGCGTCAATCTCACGCTCGATGCCGCAGGCATTTGCACCCAGGCGCGGGTGAGTCTCGGCGCGGTGGCCGAACGCCCGTTGCTCGTCGCGGAGGCAGGAGCGGCGCTGATCGGGAGCAGGATCGATGGCGCCGCGCTGGAACGTCTTGCGGCCGCGGCCAGCGCCGCCTGCCGTCCGATCGACGACAAGCGCGGGACCCGGGAGTATCGGATCAAGGTGGCCGGCGTGCTGGCGCGGCGTGCCGCTCAAATCGCGCTCGATCGAGCCCGCCCGGATATTTCACCGGGTCGGCCCCAGGCTTAGGCGTGTTTCGATTCTCGAACGAAGTAACATCGATGGAACGCAGCGCCGTTTGCACCGCCGGCCTGCACGCGCGCTGGCGGCCGATTTGCGGCCATTTTGGGCATGTCCGTCTTGCCAATAGTTGTCTATTGGCTGCGCCGGCCGAGCCCAAGCTGACTCGCAACTCGGCTCGCCATCATCGCGCGCCCCCGATGAAATATCCGGGCAAGGAGAACTGATGGCCAAGCACCACGTGACTGCGACGATCAACGGCAATCCGGTCGAATTCCTGTGCGAGGCGCAGCAGACCCTGCTCGAAGTGCTGCGCGACGAGCTCAATCTCACCGGCACGAAGGAAGGTTGCGCCACCGGTGACTGCGGGGCTTGCAGCGTGACCATCGATGGGCGCTTGGTGTGCTCGTGTCTCACGCTCGGCCCCGAAATCGACGGCAAGGCGGTGCAGACCATCGAGGGCATGGCCAACGGCACCGAGCTGCATCCGCTGCAGCAGAAGTTTCTGGAGCATGCGGCTTTGCAATGCGGCATCTGCACGCCGGGTGTTCTGGTCGCTGCGAAGGCGCTGCTCGAG
>WHTS01000220.1 GCA_009377585.1 Betaproteobacteria bacterium | reverse complement strand
GTGAGGGACGAGCGTGACATGAAATAGGGAACGCTCGATAGTCTGGATTCCCGCATTCGCGGGAATGACGTCTTCGGCGTGTTCCTAGACTTCGAGTCGCTTCTGAAAAACCAGCCCCGCGTGCTCGCGCAACGCGTGGAAGTGGATCGACTTCCAGGTGGACTCCACGACGCGTAGCTCGGCATCGTAAGCCGCCAGGAATGTAGGCGCATCGACGACGTCGTAAGCGACCCGATGCGCGTTGGAGTCAATGAAGCGCTTCATTTCGCGCGGATCGTCGGCCGTCACCCAGCGCGCGATGCTCTGGCGCGCCGGTGCGATGCGCGCCTCGACGCCGTACTCGTGCGCGAGCCGATGCGCGACCACCTCGAACTGCAAGGCCCCGACCGCGCCGAGCAAGAGTGGCCCGCCCAGATGCGGGCGGAATACCTGGATCGCACCCTCCTCGCCGAGCTGCGCCAGCCCCTTCTGCAGTTGCTTGCCGCGCAGCGGATCGGCCACCTCGATGGTATGGAACATCTCGGGCGCGAAGAACGGCAAGCCCGTGAACTGCAGCGCCTCGCCCTCGGTGAGCGTATCGCCGAGCTGCAGGATGCCGTGATTCGGTATGCCGATGATGTCGCCGGGATAGGCTTCGTCGACCAGCTCGCGACGCTGGGACAGGAACGAGACCACGTTGTTCGGCCGGATCTCCTTGCCGTTGCGGCAGACCTTGAGCCGCATGCCGCGCTGGAAACGCCCCGAGCACACGCGCACGAACGCGATGCGGTCGCGATGGGCGGGATCCATGTTGGCCTGGATCTTGAACACGACGCCGGAAAATCGCTCCTCCTCGGGCTCGACCGTGCGCGTGAGCGTCGGTCGCGGTCCGGGCGGAGGCGCCAGCTCGACCAGCGCATCGAGCGTTTCGCGCACCCCGAAATTGTTGATGGCCGAGCCGAACAGAACCGGTGTCTGCTTGCCGGCAAGAAAGGCCGTGCGATCGAACTGCTCCGACGCGCCCTGGATCAGCTCGATCTCGTGGCGGGCGCGGACGAAATCGTCGCCGAACCGAGCCGTGTAGACGGGATCATCCAGGCCCTCGACGATCTCGTCGTCGATCACCCGGTCCGCCCCCGGATGGAATACGCGCATGCGATCGGCGTTGAGGTCGAAGACGCCGCGAAAGTGCTTGCCCATTCCGATCGGCCAGGTGACCGCCACCGCCGTCATGCCGAGCGCGTTTTCGATCTCGCTCAGCAGGTCGAGCGGCTCGCGCACCTCCCGGTCCATCTTGTTGACGAAGGTGATGATCGGCGTGCCGCGCGCCCGGCACACCTGCAACAGGCGCAGCGTCTGGGCTTCGACGCCGTTCGCCGCATCGATCACCATGAGCGCCGCGTCGACCGCGGTCAGCACGCGATAGGTATCCTCGGAGAAATCCTGGTGTCCGGGCGTATCGAGCAGGTTGATGACGCAGTCGCGATACTCCATCTGCATCACCGAGCTCGCGACCGAGATGCCGCGCTGCTTCTCGATCTCCATCCAGTCCGAAGTCGCATAGCGCGAGGCCTTGCGCGCCTTGACGCTGCCGGCGATGTGGATCGCGCCGGCGTAAAGCAGAAGCTTTTCGGTCAGCGTCGTCTTGCCAGCGTCGGGGTGCGAGATGATCGCGAACGTGCGCCGGCGCGCTCGTTCCTGGGAGACCGTCATGAGAAGCTCGCGGAGGCCGGAACGGACATTCCGGCGGGACTGCGGAAAGGCGGCGATTGTACCGGCTGCGGCGGGGTCTCGCAATGCGACTTGCGCGGTCTTCTCCAACACCTGTCGCGGCGGCACGTCGGCAATGCGTGGCCCCTTCTCCCGAAGGGAGAAGGGTGCTTGCCTTCGCTCGCTGCCCCGGCTACGAGGCAACTGTATCGTAGCCGCCGCCAGTCCACTGCAGCAGGCAGAAGCCGTTGCCGAACGGATCGCTCATGAGCGCCTGTCGTCCCCATTCGAACGATTGGATCGGCCCTTCCGACTTGGCGCCGGCCTGAACGGCACGCTCGACCGCCGGCTCGAGCGCCGCAACGACGAAGTCGAGATGGACCGGGGTCCAGTGGCGCCGATAGCTGCGCACCTCGGCGAGGCTTCGGCTGGGCAGCGACCCGGCTGCCTTCTTTAGCAGGAACACGGACGTGGCTGCTCCGCTCAATTCCGCCACCGTGTCATCGAACAACCGGCGCTTCAAGCGCAGGCCCAACGCTTCCTCGTAGAATCGGATCGCGCTGCCGAGGTCTTCGACATCGATATTGACGACCAGCGCGACCGCCGCGTCGTTGCCGGCCGCGTTGCTCACGGTGCGGCGCCTCGTTCGATTTCCTTTTCGTCGGCGTTCATCGCTCGCGCCTCGCTCGTCTCAATCTGAAATTTCGGCAAGCGGCCATTGCGGATTGAAGGCCACTTCCCACAGATGGCCGTCCGGATCCTGGAAATAGCCCGCGTACCCGCCCCAGAACGTGTCGTGTGCCGGTTTGACGATCGTGGCGCCGGCCGCGCCCGCCTGCGCCATGACCTGATCGACCTCCGATTTCGAGCCGACGTTGTGCCCGATGGTGAAGTCGGTCGCACTCCTGGTTGCGAGCGCAAGACCGCTGTCGCGCGCGATGCTCGCTCGCGGCCAGAGCGCAAGCTTCAAACCGGCCTGCAGGTCGAAGAAGGCAACGGCGCCGTGTTCGAACTCGGCGCCGACGATGCCTTCGGTTCGCAGACCAAGACCATCGCGATAGAAGCGCACTGCCGCGTCGAGATCATCGACCCCGAGTGTGAGAAGCGTGATTCGTGGTTTCATCGCCGGTCCCGGATGATCTCCTCCTCGGTGATCGTCTCGGCCATCTGCAGGGATACCGCGGCCGCCGCAAGCAGCCCTACCGCCTCGATGATCGTTTGCGCAGCGGCCCCGTCCCACGTGCCGCCCATCGCGAGCCAGCCGGCTCGGGCCGCGGAAGCGATCAGCATCAGCGCGAAGCATCCGAACAAGAGGGCGATCAGCGCATGGACCATTCTGAACAGGCCGAACAACGGTCTCATGGCTCGTGCCTCGTCTTGCGCGGATTGACCATCCGGACGTGCCTTGCACGAAGAGCCGCGGCCGACTACGCCTGTGGGCCTGACCGCAGTACGGCGCGCAACCCGTATATGGCGTTCAGGGCAACTTCGACGCCACGCACTGGATGCCGGACAAGGCGCCTGCGCCGCTGGCGGTCGACTGACAAGCGACCACCGTACCCGACGAGGGACGATAGAACCATGCGGTACTGGTGCCGCCGCTCGCTGCGACGCCGATCGGGACGTCGCTGGGTGAGACTTGCCGTTGCGCCCGGGCGAAGGGCAACGCGAGGACCATCACCACGACTGCTGCGGCGGCGGCAATCAAGGATAGGCGCCAGGTTGTCTTCTTCAAGATAGCCTCCAGTCACATTTGAACGCGGACAACGATTCGCCCAAAAGGGGCGTGTGTCATGTGCGTTAGTATGGACTGCGCGCCGATACGAGTGCGAGGTCTGCTAGGCGCGGCCCGGCGCACGATTGCGTTCGCACCTGGCGCCGGCTCCCGCACTCGTTGCGAAGGTATGGCGTTCTCGCGTGGTGCCGGCTTCTGCAGTCGTTGCGAAGCATGAGCAGGAGGGCGTCGAGATGCCTCCAGCTCGTATCGACTATCCGGTATCGTCTGCCTTGCGATCGGCGTGTCCCAGGCTGCGACCGGGGGCGATCCGATCGCGCACCAGCCGCTTGAGCTCGACGATTTCGGGAAACCGGCCTTCGGTCCGGCGCGACCAGATCAATTGCCCATTGGCGCGGACTTCGAAGATCCCTCCGCTGCCTGGCTTCAGGGCGAGCTCGGCGATCTCCTCCTCGAAGGTCGTCAACAACTCCTGGGCCATCCAGGCGGCGCGAAGCAACCACCGGCACTGAGTACAGTAGACGATTTCCACGCGATTGATCGCGGCTGTCCTCGCGCTGGTCTCGATCTGCCGGCCAGTCTTACCAGGTCGGTGACTTCGGGTTGTCCCTGGATTTCTCCAAGGTGTCGTATACCCCACTGGCGTTCCTGGGGCGGGAGCGTCCCCCGGGCGGTATCTGATCCATGTCGCAGAATAGCTCGAGGTGATAACCGTCCGGATCGAGGAACTCGACACTCGTGTGGCCACCCAGCGCGCGTCGCCCTTCCCAGACGATCGGAACGCCGCGCTCCTGCAGGTACGCCCTGATGTCGAACAATTCGTCCATGGAATCCACTTGCATGGCGAGGTGATGCAGCCGAACCGCTCCCTTCGAGGGAAGCTGCGCATTCTCGCCGTCCGAAGGAAAGAGACCGATCGTATGATGATCGCCGATTGCCGTGAGAAACGCCCCGCCCGCGGTGGCCTGGTCGGATACGCGGAAGTTCAGCACCTCGGTGTAGAAGCGTATCGAGCGCTCGAGATTGCGTACCTGGATGACCACGTGGCCCAGTCGCTTGATGCGCACCGGGCTGAGACGATCGACTGGCTGCAGGGAAGCGGGGACCGCGGATGCTTGTTCCATGGGCTACCTCCTCATTCGGCGCGGATGTGCCGTCCGTTGGGCGTGAGGGTAGTCCTGGGCGCTTCC
>WHTS01000219.1 GCA_009377585.1 Betaproteobacteria bacterium | reverse complement strand
GAGGCCCGTCGCGCCCTCATCGGACGCGCGGCAATGGACGACAATCGTCCGGGAAGTCTGCCGTGCCCGGACACGGACCACGACGGTGAAGCCGATCTCTGGGACAAGACCGGTAACCATTGTCCGAGCTACCTCGGCCGGCTGCCGTGGAAAACGCTGGGTCTGCCCGAACTGCGCGACGCGAGCGGAGAGGCGCTCTGGTACGCGTTGGCGCCTTCTCTGCGTGATCACGCCGTCGTGCAGCCCATCAATAGCATCGAACCGCCGGCCGAGATCAAGGTCGTCGGAATCGAACCTGCCCTCGACGTCGCAGCCGTGGTCATCGCTCCAGGCCACGTCTTGCCGGGCCAGCGACGTGAAGGTCCAGGCGTCGATGTCGCTGCCAACTACCTCGAAGGGCAGAACGTTTCGCTCGGCGACAACGTCTACGAAACCGCGGCCCCTTCGTCCGGCTTCAACGACCGGCTGCTCATGATCACCCGCGATCAATTGTTCGACGTCGTGGAGTGGCGAGTGGCCAATGAGATCCGGACCGCTTTGAGGCGTTACTACGCGGCTTTCCAATTCTTCCCTTACGCCAACAGCTATAGCGATAGCAACTATGCCTGCACCCCGACCCTCACCCGGGGACGAGTGCCCAACGCCGATCTGTCACCGTCCTATCCGCTCCGTAGCTGTACGGGTCATGCGGACTGGCAACCATCCCTGACCCCTCCCATCGCGCCGCCACCGTGGTTCGCCGAAAACAAGTGGCACCTTCTGACCTACTACGCTGTCGCGCCGGCGTGCACACGACCAACCTTGAACTGCAGCGGGAGCGGCTTCCTGACCGTAAACGACCAGGGCGGCGCAGGTGCGGTCGTGATCGTCGGCGGTCGCGCCATCGCATCCCTGAGTCAAGTGAGGCCCTGTGCAATCGAAAACGACTGCATCGAGCAACCGCTCGCAGCAACGAACAAGTACCGGCGCAAGGCAAGGTCGGTGTCGTTCAACGACCGCGTAGCGGTCATCGTCCCATGAAGGCCGGCCGGCTCGCCCCGCAACGCGGCTTCACGCTCATCGAGCTGGCGGTCGTGATCGCCGTCGTAGGCCTTCTGCTCGGCAGCCTCATGGTTCCGCTTGCGACACAGGTCGAGGCGCGGCAGATCGGGGAGGCGCGACGAATCCTGCAAGATGCGCGCGAAGCATTGAACGGGTTTGCGATTGCCAACGGCCGCTTGCCGTGTCCGGCCTCCAGCGTATCCAACGGGGTAGAAAGCCCCGTTGGCGGCGGCGTCTGCACGAATGCCCACGACGGATTTCTGCCGGCCGCCACGCTGGGAATCATGCCGACCGACCAGGAGGGATTTGCGATCGACTCGTGGGGCAATCGCATCCGCTATGCCGTGACGAATGCGAACGCCAGCGCATTCACCACCGCGAACGGCATGAGCACGCAGCACCTGACGGCGCCGCCAAGCCCGGACCTGCAGGTTTGTTCGACCGGCATCGGAATCAGCAGTGGAAAGTGCGCCGCCGGAAAGGCAATCACCGCAATCGCAGTGGCAGTGGTGTTCTCACTCGGTCCGAACGGACTCGCGGGGGGCACCAGCCCTGACGAAGCCGCGAATCAGAGCAACGAACGCGTTTTCGTCAGCCGTCTGGCCGGACCCAGTTCCACTGGCGGCGACTTCGACGACATCGTAGACTGGCTCTCGCCGCACATTCTCTACAATCGTCTGGTCGCCGCCGGGAAGCTTCCCTGAAAAAGGGGCGGCTTGCGCCCCTTCCTACTGCGCACGATCCTTCCGTAACACCGCTTCACCTACGACTGCGCCAACTCGAACCGCACCCGCCCGGGCTCGTTGATCGCAAGCGCAAGCCGATACCCGTGCTGCGCGGCCTGCTTGGCCGACTGATAGAGCCCGATCCCCAGCCCGGTCTGCGAAGGCACCGGCGCATCGAAGAGCTGCTGCGCGACTGCCACGGGTACCGGGCCGCCCACGTCGGTGACGCGCAGGCACGGCGTATCGGCGCACGAGAAGTAGACTTCGACGCGGAAGTCGGTGTCGCCGCGACCCTTGTTCAAGGCGTTCTGGATGAGATTGTCGGCAACGCTGTCGAACAGCTCGCCCGGCACCCGCGCCTGCGGCGAGATGGGGCCGGTCGCGAACACGACGTCGCTGCGTGCGTAGCGGGAATTGAGCGCTTCCCACCATTGGCCCGCGGCGATCGAAGCCGGCGCATCGTGCCGTCCCGGCGCGCGCAGCTTATCGAGCGTGACGTGCAGGCGTTGCGCGATTTGCGGCAGCTGGCGATTGATCAGGGCTTGCAGCTCGGTCGCCTGCTCCGGCCCGCTCGCCTCCGCGGCGGCGCATAGCGAGGTGAGCGATTGCAGCAGGTTCTTCACGTCGTGCGTGAGCCGCGCGCCGGTCTCGTGGATCGCCTGCGTGTAGGCATTCTGCCGCTGCGATTGCTCGCGCCGCTTGGCGTCGTAGAAGTGGGCGAGCAGCCGCGTGAGCAGCTTCAAGTGCAGCAGCAGCGCGGGCGATAGCGACCAGCGGGTGTAGAACGTGAGCGTGAGCTCGCGGTAGCTCAGCTCGGCGTCGAACTTCGACGGCTCGCCGAACTCTCCGCTGTCGGTCTTGGTCTGCCAGCGCACGCCCGAGAGCCACGGCAATTCGAGCATGTCGTGCAGCGAATTGACCAGAAAGCGCTCCGGCTGGCCGTCGTGCTCGGCGCGATTCGCCACACTTTGCATCCAGCGCTCGAACGGCAACCCGACCGAAAGCAGGTAGCGCGACAAGAGCTGCCCGATGCCCGAGAACCCGCCGTGCGGGTTCCACAGCCACGACAGCGCGATCAGCAGCAGCGCGATGCAGAACAGCGTCTGCGCCAGCGCCATCGGGTAATCGGTGCGCGCGAGCTCCTTGATCATGAAGCTGCCGAGCACGAGCGCGGAAACCAGCAGAAACAGCATCACGCTGTAGAACAGATCCACCGCGTGCGGCGTATCGGAGACCAGCCGTTCCACGCGCGTGAGAATGATCAGCACCGGCAGGAACAGCAAGCCGTAGCGGACCAGGACGTCGATCGCCGGCCCGCCGTCGTCCGGCGCGCTGAAGAGCTTCGGCACCACCCACACCAACAGCATGGCGAGCAGGTAGACGGCCGCGAGCAGCGAGGCGACGCGGTGACGGCGCTCGCGGATTCCCGGCACGTTGCCGCCGATCAGGCTGAACAGCACGGCGAGCCAGATCGCCATCAGCCACCAATTGGTGAAGCCGACCAGCGCCACCCCGATCAGGACGATGAGCCAGCCATGGCGCGCGCTCAATGTCCGTTCGCCGCGCCACATCGGCTGCCAGATGAGGAAAAGCCCGATGTGTGCAAGCAGGAACGCGCGCGACCAGGCGCTATCGAAATCCCAGGCGAGCGCCGCATGCAGCGCGAGCAGCATGGACCCGAGCCAGATCTGCGGCGGCAGCGAGGCGATGCGTTGATGCCAGGGCGTCACGTCGGAATGCGCCCGCACGTTGCAGCCGAAGCTGCCGCTACACTAGCGTGATTGCGAAGGCACCGATGCATGATGAATGCCCTATACGCCGAACGCTTCCGCGGGCTGCCGCACACGCTGACCATCGCTCGCTTCACCTTGCTCGAGGCTTTGCGCACGCGACTGCCGTGGATCTGGGCCGGTGTTCTGGCGTTCTTCGGCGCCGCGAGCCTGTTCATCAACCAGATCGCCATAACCGAATCCGCGCGGCTGCAGTGGAGCTTCTACGCCTCCGGTCTGCGACTGGCCGCCGTGCTGACGCTGGCTGCGTATATTACCAGCAGCATGGTGCGCGAATTGAACGAAAAAGGCCTCGAGATGGTGCTCGCGCTGGACCTGCCGCGAGCCGCCTACGTCGCCGGCAAGCTGCTCGCTTTCCTGGGCGTGGCAGCCGCGATGGCAGCTCTCGCGGCACTGCCGCTCGCACTCGCGCGGCCCGTTGACGCCGTCGCTGCCTGGATGCTATCGCTCATCTGCGAGCTCGCGATCGTGGCGGCATTCGCGGTGTTCTGCATCGTTTCGTTCGCTCAGGTGGTCCCGGCCCTGTTGCTGATCATCGCGTTCTACCTGCTCGCGCGGACGATCGACGCGTTGCGGCTCATGTCGGAGTCTGCCGTTCTCGGCGAGCTGGGCGGCGCACGCTCGCTATTCGAATACGCCTTCGATGCGATCGCGCTGCTGCTGCCCGCGTTCGAACGCTTCACGCAAACCGAGTGGATCGCTTCCGGCAACGTCGAGGCTCCAGTGCTCCTGCCGATCATCACGCAGGCGCTCATCTATACCCTGCTTCTGCTCGGTGCGAGCCTGATCGACTTCCATCGCCGCGAGCTGTGATGCGCCCGATCAGGCAACGAAAAGCACCGGCATGGGCTAGTCTGCTCACGGCGTGCGCGGCTGCCCTGCAGATCGCACTGAGCGCGACCCAACCCGCGCCGATGGCGCGAGCTTCTGGGCTGCCGCCGGCACCTGCGGGCGCGCTGCTGGCTTGGCTTGAGACGTTCGATCGGCTGCCCGCCGCGCACATGATGATGTTGTATTTGCAGGCGTTCGACAACCAGCCGGGCGTCAGCATCCCGTACCTCGACCTCGACTACCAGCGGGTCGCGCAATGGCTTCTGGCCGCATTACGGCTCGACCCGAAAAGCCAATACCCGCTGCTCATGGCCTCCCAGCTCTATGCCCAGGTGCCCGGCCCGGCCCGGCAGCGCTTCATGCTCGAATTCGTCTACGAGCAGTACCTCGCAGACCCCGAGCGCCGCTGGCGCTGGCTCGCGCATGCGGCCATCATGGCCAAACACCGCCTCAACGACCTTCCGCTCGCGCTCGAGTTCGCCCGCGCGATCGCCCGGCACAGCCCCAATGCCCCCGCCTGGGCCAGGCAAATGCATATCTTCCTGCTCGAAGACATGGGCGAATAC
>WHTS01000218.1 GCA_009377585.1 Betaproteobacteria bacterium | reverse complement strand
TTCATGTTTCCGAAGCGAGAAATCGAGCCTGGCCCATTTTTTTCGTTTAAATGCGCCTGGGCTCCCGTTTTCACGGGAGCGATGACATCTGCCGTTCGCGCGCTGCGCGAAAGTGACGAACGCGCCTACCGCCGCTCGGCGCGCCAGGTGCGCGTGACGGTACTGCGCCCGATGCCGTGGCGGACGCTGCCCGCCATGAAGTTGCCCAGCACCCGGCCTTCGAAGTGATGCGCGTGGCCGCCGTCGACCAGCACGAAGCGGATGCGCTCGCCCTCGAGATGCGCATCGAACAGCGGCAGGAACCCGGCGCCTCCCGTGCGCGCACCGCCGCGAATCTTCTGGTGCTCCTGGGTGATGTCGACGTCGTAGCTGTTGTCGCCATCGGCGGTTTCGGCGTGCAGCCGCCATGCACCGGCAATCGCGGCCGGCACGATATAGAGCAGGTAGTTCTTGGAGATGTTGACGCTGCGATCCGGCGTCCAGTCGGAAAAGCCGAAATCGTGCGCAACGATGCGGGTTCCGGGCCGGAGCTCCTTCATGAGTTTGGGCTTGAGCCGGTTGACGAGTCCGGTCAGCAGGTAGAGCGTGACCACGGTCGCTTCCCGGAGGTCGGCCTGGAAGACGTCCTTCTGCTCGAATCGGACGCGCTCCGACACGCCGGCGTTACGTGCATTTTCGTTTGCCTCCGCCACCAGCTTAGGATCGATGTCCACGCCGTAGCCGCGTGCCCCGAATGCGACTGCCGCGGTGATCGGTATGCGGCCGTCGCCGGAACCGAGGTCGACCACGAGGTCGGATGGCTGCACGTCGGCAAGCCGCAGCATTTCCTCCACCGCGACCGGGGTGGAGGGAAGATAAGGGGTCGGGACTTCGGCGGTCGGGATCGCGCTTGCCGCCCAAGCCGAATTCATTGCAAGAAGCAGAACAAGAGCCGCGAGTTGAAATGCCTGGCGCACGGTGCGGCGAATTCTTTCCCTCACCCCCAGCCCCTCTCCCGGGGGGAGAGGGGCGACAGGCGCTCGCGTCTCTTCGGTCGAAGAGTACGCCACGCAGCAGGACGCCACGTCGCTGCGAGCGTCAGTCACCATCTGCGCCATCGAGTATCCCGTTCGCCTCGCCCAGTTCCGGACAGCCCTGGCCGTCCGTGTCCGCCCGGAACCGCTCGACGATGGGCACCGGCAACGCAGGAATCGTGCGACCGCCCTGCGCCAACGTGCGCGCGAAAATACCGCGTGCGCCGAAGTGCGGATCGCGCAAGGCCTCCTCGATCGAACACACGATCGAGCAACAGACATCCTGGCCGGCGAACACCCGCGTCCAATGTGCCGCATCTTGCGAGGCGATGCGCTTCGCCACTTCCGCCCGGGTCGCCGCTTCCTGCCCGACATCGGCGCGAAAACGCTCATCGAGCCCGATCAGCTCGCAGAACGTCTCCCAAAACTTCTGTTCCAGCGGGGCCGCGGCGAGATACTTGCCGTCGGCGGTGCGATAGACGTTATAGCGCGGGCTGCCGCCGGTCACGAGATCGCCGCCCGCTTGCGGCCACTGCCCGGAGACCAGGCCGTTGCCGATCGCCCAGTACATGAAGGCGAACAGGTTGTCCGCCATGGCGATGTCGAGCTTGCAGCCTTGGCCCGTGCGATCGCGCTCGCGTAGCGCCAACAGAATGTTGATGACTGCAGGATAGGTGCCGCCCGCGATGTCGGCGACGAGCGCAGCCGGCACGACCGGCGCGCCGTCAGCTCCGGCGGCGAGCGCGAGCATCCCCGACTCGGCCACATAGTTGAGATCGTGCGCGGCGACCTCGGCCTTGGGTCCGGTCTGCCCCCAGCCGGTCACCGCGCAGTAGACGATCTTCGGATTGATCGCCTTGAGTGCGTCGTAGCCTAGACCCAGCCGGTCCATGACGCCTGGCCGGAACTGCTCGATCACCACGTCGGCTTTTTCGATCAGGGGATGCAACCGCTCGACCGCCCCCGGCGCCTTGAGGTCGATCGCGATCGAGCGCTTGCCGCGATTGAGCAGCGCGAAGTTCACGCTGTCGGGGCCGAGCTTCGGCACGTAGGAGCGCATCTCGTCGCCGCGCCCCGGGCGCTCGATCTTGATGACTTCGGCGCCGGCTTCGGCCAGCAGCAGGCTCGCCATCGGACCAGGCAGCAGCGTCGAGAAATCGAGGACGCGAATGCCCGCGAGCGGCTGGCGTCGTTCAGTCACTGGGTTGTTCAACCTTGCGCTCCGCCCAGGCCTGCGCCTGCGCCTGCGAGCACGCGGCGCTTCGCCACCTGTGCGCGGCGCGCCGGCTGGGTATGCTTGTCGTCCCTCTCCCTTCGGAAAGGGATCGAGGGGTGAGGCCGGGGTTTCGCGGACCATGGTCCGCGCCGGCCGAACGGCGTCGGCCTGCATGCCGATGCGCGCACTGCAAGTGAGGGAAAACTATGCACCGTGCGCACGATGTCCCTCACCCCCAGCCCCTCTCCCGGAGGGAGAGGGGAGCCTGCGCAATTGACCCCTCGTCGCCGTAAGCACTGCTCGGGCTACTTGCGCATGAAGCTGCGGCCGATGAGCTGCCGGTGGATCTGATTGGTGCCCTCCCAGATCTGCGTGATCTTGGCGTCGCGCATGAGCCGCTCGACGCGATAGTCCTTGCAGTAGCCGTAGCCGCCGTGCAACTGCACCGCATCGGTTGCGATCCGCATCGCGAGATCCGAGGCGCGCAGCTTCAGCATCGAGGCTTCGATGCCGAAATCCTTGGCCCCGCCGTCGACCAGTCGTGCCACGTGCCACAGCCAGGCCTCGCACTGCGCCAGCTCGGTGGCGAGATCGGCCAGCAGGAACTGGATGCCCTGGAATTCCACGATGCGCCGGCCCGACTGGCGCCGCTCGTTGATGTAGGCGACCGCGTCCTCGAACGCGGCGCGCGCGATCCCGAGCGCATGCGCGGCGACGCTCGGGCGCGACTTGTTGAGCGAGGCGAGCAGGAGCTTGAGCCCCTCGCCGGGAGCTCCGAGCAGATTCGCGCGCGGCACACGGTAGCCGTCGAAGGCGAGCGTGGCCGTGCTCGATGCGCGCAGCCCCATCTTGTCTTCCTCGCGCACCACGCTCAATCCCGCGCCGCCACCCTCGAGCACCAGCGCGGAGATCGAGCCGCGGCCGTCTTCGATCTCGCTCCACTTGCCGAACACGAGCATGAGATCCGCGTGCGCGCCGTTGGTGATGAAGGTCTTGGTCCCCGTGACGACGATCTCGTCGCCGCGAGGCTCGAAGCGCGTGGTCATGCCGGTCGCATCCGATCCCGCGGTCGGTTCGGTGATGACGAGCGATGCCAGCGCGCCCTCGGCCAGCTTCGGCAACAGGCGCCGCTTCTGCTCCTCGGTGCCGAAGTCGATCAGCGGCTTCATGGCGTGGAAATTGGTCGCCCAGATCACACCCGTCGATGCGCACGCCTTGCTGATCTCGCGCACGCAGGCGAGGTAGACGGCATACGAAAGATTCGCACCGCCGTAGGCTTCGGGGATGAACATGCTGTTCAGGCCGAGCGCATTGATGGCCTTCACGTTATCCCACGGAAACGCGCCGCTTCGATCGTATTCGGCTGCGCGCGGCGCGATCTGGTCGCGGGCGAGTGTGCGCACCGCATCAAGAACGAGGCGCTCGTCTTCCGGCAAGGCAAGCGTGGCGTCGAGGCGGTCGAAGACGGTCATGTCAGACCACACCACCCCGTCGGCTGCGCCGCCACCCCTCCTCGTGAGAGGAGGGGAAACCACACCACCCCGCCTCCTTCGCCGGCACCCCTCCTCGTGAGAGGAGGGGAAACCACACCACCCCGCCTCCTTCGCCGGCACCCCTCCTCGTGAGCAGTATTAGCCCCGCAGGCGGGCAGGCGCGGTTAAGAAACCTGGTTGGGTTTCTTGAGAGAGGAGGCGAAACCACACCACCTCGCCTCCTTCGCCGACACCCTTCCTCGTGAGAGGAGGCGAAACCACACCACCTCGTCGGCTGCGCCGAAACCCCTCCTCCTGAGAGGAGGGGAGACCCACACCACCCCGGCGCTGCGCGCCACCCCTCCTCCTGAGAGGAGGGGAGAGCCAATACGCTCCCCTCCTGCCAAGGAGGGGCGGGACGCGCGCATGCGCGGACGGGGTGGTCCAAATCAGTGCGCAATGCCCTGCCCGCCGTCGACATAAATCGTTTCGCCGGTGAGGAAGCGGATGTTCTCGCAGAAGATCGCTGCCACCATCTTTGCAATCGCATCGGACGCTGCGGGACTGCCGGTGGGAATGCGCCGAGCGAGAAAATCCTTCAGCGGATTCTGCGTCAGCGCCTCGCGATTGAGATCGGTCTCGATGTAGCCGGGCGCGACATCAACGACGCTGATGCCCTTGGACGCCCACTCGACCGCGAGGCAGCGCGTGATCGCCCCGACCGCGGCCTTGGCGGCGCAATAGGACACGTTACGCTTCACGCCGATCTTGTCGTAGAACGAGCCGATGTTGACGATGATCCCGCCGCCGCTTTTTACCAGATGCGGATAAGCCTCGCGGCTGGTGGTGAATACCGCCGTGGCGTTGGTCTTCAGCACCGTTTCGAACACCTGCGTTTGCAGCCGATCGCTCGGGCCGTCGAGATGGATGCCGGCATTGTTCACCAGACCATGCAGGCCGCCCGCGTCAGCGGCAAACGCCGCCAATGCCTTGCGCGCGCTCGTCTCGTCGGTGACATCGCAGGCGAGGTTGACGAAGCGCGAAGCGAGCTCAGGCGGCGCGGGCGGGCTTTCCAGTCCGCCGCCTTTGCGCGACAGGCACCCGACCTTGAAACCCCTGCGTGCAAGCTCGAGCGCGATGGCGGCACCGATGCCTCGGCTCGCGCCCGTTACTGCGATCGCTCGTTGTGCGCTCATGCGGCCGCCTCCGAGCCATCATTGAGTCGCGAACGCCAAGCCTCTAGCGGCTTGGCCGCAGTTCGCTTTGCGGTCGATCCCCGCAAGCGGGCACCTCCGAACCGGTTAATGCAAACGAACCGCCAAGCCGTCGGTACCCGGCACCATTCGCTTTGCGGTCGATCCCCACTGCGTGGGGCCCCTCGCCCGGGAAGCTCATGCCGC
>WHTS01000217.1 GCA_009377585.1 Betaproteobacteria bacterium | reverse complement strand
GACGAGTGCCTGGGACGAATGATCTTTCTGGGGCAGGCGTCGTTGCGTCGGGCGATCGGCGAGTTCATTTCGCACTACCACGCAGAGCGCAATCATCAGGGACTGGCGAATCGACTGATCCGCCCGCAGCCGCAAGAGGCGGAGAGCCACGGTGCGGTCCATCGCCGGCAGCGGCTGGGAGGAATGCTCAATTACTACTATCGCGCGGCTGCTTGAGGTTCTCGATCGAGAAAGTGGACATGACGCGCGTGGAACCGGCTGCAATTTCTCAGGTGACACCAAAGGGGTCGGCTACCCCCGCCCGAATGGTCTAGGCCGATTCAATCTGAGCGGTGTCGTCTATTCAGGCCCAGTATTGCCATCCCAATGCCCACGAGGGCGAGCGACACAGGCTCGGACACGTTTGCAACCGGGTTCACACTTTCGGGGGGTACAGATACTCCCGTGTAGCACGAGCGATCGGTTATCTCCCCAAAGACCACGGTATTGCTCGTGCCGTCGGTCACGGCGCCGATTCGTACCCTATCGAAGCAAGCATCGAATTCGGATTGCTCGTCGAGCACAATCGTATTGCTGTCTGCATCGATTATAGGTTGCGCCGGAATGGTGATATCGGCGAGACAGAAGTCCATACCGATTTCACCAAGAATGATCGTGTTGCTCGTACCATCCGCTATCTGCGTCACCGGGGCCAGTTGCGCAATCCGCACGACATTCGCGCGAACAGCCACGCCCTCGCCAAACACGATTGTATTGGAGGATCCGTCGTTGATGGGAGAGTCGCCAAGGACTTGACCGCCTCTTATACAAAGCGAAACCCTGGTCTCTTCTCCGAATAGCAACGTATTGTTGCTGCCGTCGACGACGATGCTGATACCGGACTGGTCCGCCGAACCCAAGTATGCCAGCGCATGTGCCTGCGTCACGGCTATGCATGACAGGCTGATGAAAGCGGCAACTCGCATCAATTTCCCATGGAGAACCGGGAAGGAGCCGTCGCCCTTCTCGGTACGAACCGCATCATGCCAAAACGATGGCTTGACACGTGTAAGTACAAGTGCCGCAAACGTATTCATTCGGTAGTCCCTGCCAATGAACCCGGATTCGTCCGCGAGGTACAGAACCCTGTCGACACGGTCGTCAATGCAAAGGCAAGCTTCGTGCGAGGAATGCAATATCGAATGAGGTCAACCTGTTAGCGAAAGGGGAAGTGAGATGTTCCAAGCCCGCTGTCAAATTTCTCAACATGAAGGTCCGGCCTTCCGGGCAAGCGCGATGCTCGCCTGCGACTTCAGTCTCCGTGCTCATCTCCATCATCCCGTGCCCCGATGAAATATCCGGGCTAACGCCGGACGCAAACGTTCTTTGAACTCCTGACCGACCGCTCAGAGTCGCAACCCGTCCGATTGCGAGAATACGCGCGAAGGTGGATCGCTTCGATGTTCCATGCAGGAGATATATAGCTTGTGAGGGTAAAAAATGCCGGCCCGTGTTATCTCGGTATGCAGCAGCCCGATGCACTCGTCCTCCAAACCGACTCCCTCATGCATTACCCTGCTCCGGGGTCTTGGTGTCGAAGGAGATGCGCATTGCGGTGTCACTGTAAAGCATCGATCAAGAGTCGCGCGGAATCCATCGGAGCCCCATCTTCGCCAGGTTCACCTGATCCACTGTGAGCTATTCACAGAACTCGCTGCCAAAGGCTTTCGTATCGGCCCTGGGCAACTCGGCGAGAACAGCACCACGGAAGGGGTCGCTCTCCTCGATCTGCCGGTCGGCACGAAACTCGGGTTCCATTGGATTCGCTTTCTTCAAGTCGCGTAAGGCTGCGCCTAAACAGGCCACGCCATTGACCGCACCATGAAAGGCGTACCAGGCAGAGAAACAAACTGGACCTTACGGTAGTGCTTGGACAGCTTGCGGGTTGCGGTGGTCTGGTCGACGGCGAATTCTCCTAGTCGCATCGATCTAAACCAAGCATCATCATCGGCGCGCCGTATTCGATATCCGAACTGCGCCGGAAGCGGCATCACGGCAACCAAACCCGCGCCCGCACCGAAACGCTTGATCAACTCCCGCATCACGGCTAAGCCCAGCCCGCGTCCACGCATTTCAGGTAGTAGCTCGAGCCGATCGAGCACCAAGAGATTTCCTCTTACCAAGTCACCGCCAAGCGCCCGAGAAACTCTCTCGGTGAAATCCATCTCCGCAATGGTTAAGGTGCGCGTCCTCCAAGAGGTGCGAAAGCACATGAGTCTTACTGACGAGGAATTTCGCCAGCTCGTCATCAACATTCTTCGCGAGCATATGGAAGTCCATAGTTCATTCTCTGCGGCCTGGGTCGTTGCAGAGCCACTCGAGAGCTTGCCGATCCAAGTGACGGCGACGATGGTCGGAGACCAAATGCGACACAGGGTGGTGGACGACTTCATCGCCGCAGCGCGGAGACTGCTTGTGAACGGAGCGGAAGGAAGCTCCTTCGCAGAGGAACAGAGAAAAGCATTGTAATGGAGCGGCAACGTTTGGCATGAAGCATGTTTACGCGCTCGACGCCTCCTGATTTAGACCGGCGCGGTTTCCTCAAGCGCGTTGTCAATCTTCAAACTCTTACGCCGTCACCCCGCGCAGCCTGTCAGCGTAGATTTCTAGCTCTCGAGCGCTGTACCGGCCGGTGAGTCGGTACGCCGCGAACGCGTTGAGCAGCCCGAGCGCATCCGTGCCGAGTGCCCACAGGTCGGCGTCGCTCAACCTCATTCCTCTACCACGCGGGAAACCACGTCCGATGCGGCCTGACGCACGCCCCACAGCATCGCCCCTGGTATCGGTACGCCGTGGAGGAGCGCTCCGCTGACTTTAGCGGCAGCCGCCAGCGCCACGTCTTCGGCGGGCTGCACCAGTTGCTGTACAGAGGATCGGGAGGTTCCTAGCGAGGCCCCACGCGACTTGCGGTTCGCTTGTAGGTCGAACCACTTATCGGCGATGAGCTGCGGCGTCGGGATGATCCCCCTACGGCGTGCCGCGTCGACGATGGCGGCGAAGTCCTTCTCCGGGATGGAGGACAGCTTGAACTGGTGCCCGTCCACCGGAATGATCGTGTTGCGGAGATCCTCGGGCGAGAGCAGCGGCAACGGCACACGCGTGTCGCGGAACCAGCCGTCGACGAGCACCTTCTCGTCGAGCGCCTTGCGCATGATCTCGGCCTTGCCCTCGCGGGCGAGTGCCTTGCCCGTTGCGCGTTGCTCCTGGTCGATGAGCTGCTCGACGTGGTTCTGCAGCCGCACCAACGTATCCTTGTCCTTGATGCCGGCGTCGAGCGCGATCACGTCGAATTGTTGCTTGTCGATCTTGGCTTCGGCCAGCTTGGCGGGGGGTCTTGTTGAAGCTGTCCCACTTGGCGATGAGCGACTTCGTATGCTCCGACCCGAGCACCGGCAGCAGGTTGATGACTTGATTGCGCGTCATCGCCGCGAGCACCTCGGGATCGCTCAGGCGCCGCGCCGCGTCCAGTCCTTCGCGGCCGAGACGGCGGTCGCGGCGTGCCTCTTCCGCGTCTGCCCGAGCCGAGTACGACGCGGCGCGGCTGGCCTGCGCTGCGCTCTGGCGCTCCATGTGCTCGGAGAGCTTGCGCTGCGTCTCCGGGGGCAGTGCCAGGAACTCGGGCATGCGCAGCACCTGCGAGCGCGGGGCGCCCTGCATCAGCGCGTTTACGCCCGCCTCCAGCCCCTCGGCGCGCTCGCGCCGGCTGTCCTTGAATGCGCTGGCGCGGTCGCGCAGTCCGGAGATGGCAACCTTCACCGCGGCGTCGTTGCCCTTGAGCGCCGTGCGCAGTTCCTCTTCCATCTTGTCCAGCTCGACGGGGGTGCGATCGTTCCTCGGGCCGCGGGTCGCCAATCGCGGCATTGAGCGCTTCGAGCGAGAAGAACTGGCGATGACGCAGCCGGGCGAGGATCCAGCGCTGCACCACCAGCACGCCGTTTTCCACGGCGGCTTTGTCCCGAGGGTGTTTGGGACGCGCCGCGAGAACCGCCGTGCTGTAATGACGGGCGAGATCCTCGTAGGTCGAGGTGCATTCGGGCTCGTAACGACAGGCAAGCTTGATCGCGCTCTTCAGTTGGTCCGGGATCAGAAGCGCGGGTACACAGCCCAGGAATTCGAAACAGCGCACATGCGAGGCGATCCAGTCGGGCAACTTGGCTCAGCGTCGCCTCGGCGTAGGTGTAGGCCGAGGCCCCCAGCACGGCCACGAAGATCTCGGCGCGATGGATCTCGCCGCTGGCCGCATCGATGATGGGCACCGTTTGTCCCGAGTAGTCGATGAAGAGCTTCTCGCCGGCGCGATGCACTTGGCGCATCGAGCGCTTCAGGCTCGCGGCAAAGCGGTGATAGAGCAGGCAAAACTGGCTATAGCGATACACCTGGCCGGCATGGGCGGCGGCGTATTCCTCCCACAGCAGCATGAGCGTCACGCCCTTGCGCTTGAGCTCTTGGTGCAGGTGCGCAAAGTCGGGCATCGCATGACGCTCGACGTGCGGCGCGGCGCGCGGAAACAGCAGCGCCTCAAGCTGGGCGTCGTCGCATTGCGCCGGGGGCGGCCAACCGATTCCGGATTCGCGCGCTCGGCGCAGGTACTCCGTCACCGCCCCTTTCGATATACGGGTGGCGGCGGCGATGCGTTCGTGGCTGAAACCGGCCTCAAATCTCAGGCGTAGGACTTCGATGATCTTGCGCATGGCTCTCCGAGGACGGGGCATTGGCTGCTTCTCCGAAAAAAGTCGGAGAGGCTACCCCGCCGTGAATGGAAATCCAGCGCTGGACCGGGGAGGTTCAGCTCGGCCGCTTGCGGCCGGTCAGATTCGATCGGAATCCACGGTCAGAAACGATCGGAATCCGTGGTCAGTTTCGATCGGAAAGAGCGGTCAGAAATGATCGGAAACCGCGGTCAGATTGGTCCGGAATACGCAACTGGACGCAAATTCTACGCAAAGGCGGGATTCAGCTGGCCGTGGCGTCGCTCGGATCCAGCATTTTCAGAGGTCGCGCCGGCTCGGCCGTGGAACGATCTCTATGGCGCCCGCATGGCTCTGCGGCTTTGACACAGCGCGCAGCGGCGCGCATCATTTGCCGCACCCAATCGAGGGG
>WHTS01000216.1 GCA_009377585.1 Betaproteobacteria bacterium | reverse complement strand
GCGACCAACGGATTAAAAGCCCTTGAAGTGAATTAGCAGCCTTTGGAATTCAACAACTTGCGTCGCCTGCCAATGCTGATACGCAGCCTATCCGAGTCCGACGAAGCCTAGCGAAGCCTAGAAGTGATACGAAATCGATACGCGCGCTCTGCTATATAAAGTTGCTCCTGTACCATTTTAGTGCCATTCTGTATACCATGAAAACCACCATTGATGCCGCCGGAAGGATCGTTGTGCCCAAGGCCATCCGCCAAGCGCTCGGACTGAAGGCTGGCCAGGTCGTAGACATCCGGGCGGGCGACGGACGCATGGAGATCGAGATCACCCCGACTCCGATGCGCTTGAAGAAGCGCGGAAAAGGCGTCGTCGCGGTTCCGGACGCCCAGCTGCCTCCCCTGACCGCTGATCAAGTCCGCGATACTTTGGAGCACGTGCGCCGTTGAGGGCAGCCGATACCAGTGTGGTGATCGCGGCTTTCGCCGCCTGGCACGAGAGTCATGACGCCGCGAGAAGAGCGCTCGATAGCGGGCTGCGTCTGATCGAGCACTGCGCGCTCGAAACGTATTCCGTACTCACCCGGTTGCCCCCGCCTCACAGGACCTCTGGCGAGGTCGTCCGCGAATTCCTGACAGCACGGTTTCCGGAACCATGGTTGCGGTTGCGTGAACTGGCCTACAAGGATTTCGTGCTCGGCCTACCCAACCGTAGCGTGGCAGGAGGCGCCGCATACGATGCGCTGGTGGCCGCAACAGCGGCAGGCTGCGACGCTGAGCTCGTCACTTGCGACCGGCGCGCACTACCAGTCTACGAACGATATGGGATCCGAGTCCAGCTGCTCCCATGAGTAAGACTCGACAGATTGAACGGCGCATCTGAGCTGCCAGCTGTAGATGTTCAACCCAAGCCGGGCTACGTCCGGACGCATCAGCGTGTCGCCTGCCCTTAATCGCGGTGCGATACATCAGACGCTTTTCGTATTCTGCGTAGTCCGCCGTCGCAGCGTGCAATGTCGCTCGGTTATCCCAGATAACAAAATCACCCGTATGCCATCGATGGTGGTACTGCAACTGCACGTTCTGGGCGCTATGGTCATAGAGCCGCCGCAACAGCCTCGCTCGCGGACGGTTCCAAGGGCAAGGCGTCCCACAACCCTTACCAGAGGCTGCCGTACGAGCAAGTCGCGAATAGCGGTCGTTCGACGGCGACCCGAAGCCTTCGCCGATGGGTCGGGGCAAACCGCAATTCGGGAAGGCGATCGGAAAACGGGGAGAGGCATCCTGAGGCTGGAAGCGAGATCTCCCGCTCCGACCAATCCAGCAACCCAACCTCCAAAGGGGAGGTGATTCGTCAGCGCCACGCGGGCGAGATGTTATCGGGGATTGCGCGTGAGCTCGCCCCGTGCGCGCCGCAGGCAAGCGCAAGCGTGGCGATCTGGTTCTGAGTCCGACGTCCTGCGCATTAACCGGCGATTACCTTTTCGCCCTGAAACTGGCTGCGCCACATGACCCGGCGCTGAGTGGAGTTGACCGGCTCGCGGTAATGCATGGCGCAGCGGTTGTCCCAAACCAGCATATCGTTGACGCGCCAGACGTGGGTCCAGGCATATTTCGGCTGCGTTGCATGCGCCCACAGCTTGTCGAGCAGCATCTCGCTCTCCTGCGGCGGAAGGCCTTCGATGAATTGCGAGGGATACGCGCGCCGCCGTCCAAGGTAAAGTGCGTTCCGCCCGGAGACGGGGTGCCTGCGCACCAGCGGGTGCGTGGGTCCGGGCACTTCCTCCGGCTTTTCCGGCTTTTTCACGCCCGGACGCAGCGTGCCCGCCGAGTTGCGACTGGCGTCTTGCTTGGAGCGCTTGCCCTCGATCGCCTTCTTGAGATCGTCGGGCAGTTCCTCATAGGCGAGATACTGGTTGTTGAACGAGGTCTTTCCGGTACTGTCGTTCGGAATCTCGCGCGCGTAGAGCGTGCTGCCGGCCGGTGGCTCCTCGATGTAGGAATTGTCCGAATGCCAAACGACCTCCAGACTGCCGAGCCCGGCATTTTCCATCACCGGATTTCCGTCGCGATCGAGGTTTGAAAGCACGGAGACTTCTGACACGGGGAGCGTATGGATGGTATCGAGCATGGCGGTCTTCTCGAAATACGATCGCGCTGCCCCCACCTGCGGCCTGCCGAAAATGCTCGCCGCTCGCAGGTACTGCTCCGGCGTCATTTCCTGATCCCGGAACAGCAGGACGAGGTATTGCGACCATGCCTTTCGCAACGCGTTGGCGACGTCTTCCGGCACCGGCCGGGATAGGTCGACACCGCGCACTTCGGCGCCGACCGCTGTGCCGGTCGGAACGATCTCGAGCGCGCGCAACGTGTTTGCTTTAGGGCGTGTTGTTGGGGCAACGGCGGCCGCAGTGGTTTGCTGAGTATCTTTCATCTCTCGGTTCCTTTGCTCGCTGGAATGTCGTAGGAGCATTCACGATTGCGCGACACTCCGTGCAATACAAATGGCATGACGTCGTGCGGCCCCGGGTCCGACGCATACACGCTGGTTGCTATGCCGCGACGATCGGATCGCCTTCGATGGCGCTCGACGGTCTGCCGTCCACGCCGACCGGCACATCACCGAGCAGCGTGACGCGATAGAACTGCCGATCGAAGTCCGAATCGAAAATATCCCTCGGCGCAAGATGCGAAGTGGCGCGGTTGTCCCAGAACGCGACGCTGCCCGGCTCCCAGCGGAAGCGTACCGTGAACTCGGGTCGCACGATGTGCTCCCAGAGAAACTCCAGCAGCACCTGGCTCTCGCGCGGCGACAGGCCGACGATCGACTTCAGGAACGACGGACTCACGAACAGGACCCGCTCTCCGGTTTCCGGGTGGACGCGCACGATCGGATGTTCGCTCACTAGGGTGCGCCTGCGCATGAGCTCACGATATTCCGGCGTTTCGTCGACGCCCGGCGGCGGCGCGAATCGATGCACGCCGCGCAGGCGGCCGATGAAATCCCGCATGGCGGGCGACAGCGCGTTGTACGCAGCCACCAGATTGGTGAACTGGGTGTCGCCGCCATAAGGTGGCACGATATCACCGCGCAGAATCGATGCCGCGGGCGGATTGATCGCCGCGGTGATGTCGGTGTGCCAGCCCGACCAGGGCCGAAACAGAATATGCCCTTGGAACCGATTCGCCTTGCGGTTCTTGGCCACGGAATAGATCTGAGGATACTGCTCGTCGCTGCCGTAGACGGCGTGTCCCGCGGTGGTTTCCCCGAACTGACGGGCGAATGCAATGTGCTGGCGGTGATCGAGCGGCTGATCGCGGAAAAACACCACCTTCCAGCGCAGCAGTGCAGCCCGGATTGCGCTCACCTGCTGCGACGACAGCGCACGCGTCAGATCGATGCCCCGAATCTCGGCGCCTATATGAATTGCCATTGGAACGACATCCACTGCTCCAGCGTCTCGCGCCGCTGCTTCCCGCACCGCTTGCACCGACATGGCGTGACCCCTCTTCTGGATGACGAGGTCGATTCTGAACCCATTTCCGCCACAAGCGCAAATCGTGCGGCGGCGCACCCAGGCGGCCGGCCTTCCCGCCACGGCGCAATGCGTGTAAAGCGGGCCCGTATGGTCCGCCTGTCAGGAGCGTTGCACCGGTGGAGTCGCATCTTCGCCCACACGGCATTCCCCCCTTCCGGCGAGAGCTTGAAGCCCTTGGCGCGCCCGGTAAGCAGAAGGCAAACGAAGTTGCCTTCATCGCCGACATGGAATACGGACTCGCCTGCCCTGAGCGTTCGCCGCCGGATGCGCGCGAGAAGTGCTTCGCGCGCAGGCGCATCGAGTTGCCCCCGAAAATCGGTCGGCGCCACCTTCCATCCTCCTATCCGATCGTTGTAGTGAGAAGGCGCGGGCGATTGTCACGCGGGTGACAGTTCGTTCGAACCGTCTGGGAGACAATCGATCGTGCGCGAGCAGACTACTGCTGCAGTGCGCGCGGCGTACGTGTTTACGGAGACGGGCGCCTCGATCGAGTATAAGATTCGGGCTGAATGGTATGTTGCGAGAGATTGAGGGAGCGGAAATTCCTCGTGCCGTGCGAAGGCGTGCGGCGGCTGTGACATGCGAGTCGAGCACATGAACATATCGGGTTGTGGGACGATGCTCACGTCATGGTCTGTGGTTTTGTGGCTGGCGGGTTCGCCGTTGGTCTTCGTGCAGGGGAGGCAGTAAAGCAGATGCCAGCCCGACAGCGCGATGCCATCACCGGCCCGGCTGTCTGGAACGGCTCGGAAATCCAGCACGAGGGTACCTGGGTCCATCAGCTCGACGCAAACGTGCTCGAGGAGATCGATGGCGCGCTCGCGCATGCGAAGCGTCTCGGCGCGAAGATTCCTTTTTCGCGGGACGCATTTCCGCTCCCGACCTTTGCATCCGAGCTCCGCGGCATTCTGGACGAGGTGGAGAACGGCCGCGGCTTCGCGCTGATACGCGGCATTCCGCGCGACCGCTATACGGACGGGGAATGCGAGCTCCTGTACTGGGGGCTCGGGATGCACCTGGGTGCGCCGGTCTCGCAGAACGCGCGCGGCCACCTGCTCGGGCACGTTCGAGACGAAGGCCGGGTCCACGCCGACCCGAACGCGCGCGGCTATCAGACCCGCGAGCGCATGGATTTCCACACCGATCTCCTGCCGGTCGATGTGATCGGGCTGTTCTGCATGCGCACCGCCCGCTCGGGTGGGGAAAGCAAGATCGTGAGCGCGCTCACCATACATAACGTGCTGCGCTCGGAGCGGCCGGATCTGCTGGATGCGCTCTATGGCACGTTCCATCTCGACTGGCGCGGCGAGCAGCCGCAAGGCGAGCCGCCCTTCTTCACGATACCCATGTTCAGCGAGCGGGACGGTAGGATCACAACGCGAATCGTCAGTCTGGCGTACTACGAGTCGGCTGCGCGGTTCGGCGCGCAGTACGCACCGACGCCGGTCCAGCTCGAAGCGCTACGATGCGTGCAGGAGATCGCCAATCGAACCGAGCTGATGCTGTCGATGGAGCTCAAGGAGGGCGACATCCAGCTCATCAACAACCACATCACGCTGCACGCGCGTACCGCCTTTGTGGACTACGACGAGCCGCAGCGGCAGCGACATCTGCTGCGCATGTGGATCGCCGTT
>WHTS01000215.1 GCA_009377585.1 Betaproteobacteria bacterium | reverse complement strand
TAAACTCATAAATCGAACCGACGATGTCACCGATGATCGCGCCGAGCATATCGTTTCAATCCTCTGGAGGCTTCTCGAAGAAAAAACACTCAGGCAGGAACGCCTGCGCCATGTAATCGACATCCTTTTTCGACACGCCGCAGGCTAGGAAATGATCGCGCCACACCCGGACAATCTCTACGATGCTCTCGATTTCCTTCCTAGCTGCTTCGGCAGGCAACCCGAACCGCTCGCATTGGGAAAGCAGGTTGTAGATGCTTGCCGTGCGGCCGTAGGCCCCAACAGTCATCGCAAGATCCCGTCGCTCGAGGCTGACCAGCGGCGTGGGCACAAGGTCATACGCCGGCGTCAGGCGCCATCCATGCTCGGTACGAAGCACCGCATGGTTGCGGGGATGGTCATCGTTGTTCGTTACGGCGGCGTTGAAGACGATACGCCGAAATAGCTCGATGCGATCTGCGTCGGGCTTCTCCGACCAGCGGCGCAGCTGATCGGCAAGTAACAGATACGACCAGCGCTCCCGGTCCAGGTAGTTGTCGTCGCAGTCGAGCAAGGTCAGGCTACTGACGAGTCCGAAACGTAGATAGCCTCCCTCTGTATATTCGCGGTCGAAGCGCTCCACCATGAGTACGTCGTGTCCCGCGACGGACTGGAGGCGAGCATTGCAGGTGGCAATCCCGCAACGGCGCGCAAGCTCAAGCGTCGCGTATTCCACTCGCTGGAGGTTGTAGCGATCGCCTTTTTCAGGGAACTTGCCGAGCCAGAGGCGGTTGCCGTCCTCGATCGTGGCCTTGGGCCTTGCACCGCCCATGGAGGTGCCGGGCTCGAGCTGCTCGAGAATTTTGACGGGCACGCGTTCGCCCATTTCTATCGCCTCCGCGGCTGCGACCAGCTCTGCCAGTTGATGCGTGCGGTTGTACCAGCGTTTCGGCGCTGGGGGCTCCAGCTTGGAGCCGAAGCTCAGGTAGCCGGCGCCATCCTGTGGCCCGTTCAGCAGGTAGTCAATCTCTTCCAAGTCGCCGGAACTACGTTCCAGCTTGTGCTCGATCACGCGCCGGCCCCAGGCGTCGGGCCCTGCATCGCGCACAGCGCCGGGAATGCCCTTCAGCTTGGTGAATTCGTGAACGGTATCGCCGAGCGGTAGCTGGAAAGGGTCAAGCGCAATCGCGTCCTTGCGTTCCAGGTAGCGGTCGCCATAGCGAAAGCGGCCGACGAATGTTCCGTCGGGCAGCATTTCGACCTTGAGCAAAGCCGCCGGCACGGTGTTGAGAGTGCCGGGCAACTGAACGTACACGTAGGCCTGGCGTTCAGAAGTCATATTCGTTTTTCGACTTCTGCGATTTGCGAACGCGCGCCGGCCGGCGCGACGCCTCCAGCGTCTTGCCGTGAGTATCGGCGTCGGGGTGAGCGACGCCATCCAGAGTTTTGTCGAGACCGAGCACCCACAGAACGGTGACGTAGGCCCCCATCGCAACGCCGTGCTTCCCGAGCTCAAGCGCGTTGAGCGTATTACGGTTGATACCTGCCTTGGCAGCGACTTCGGCGATCGACATGCCGCGCCGGACCCTGGCCAGCCGAGCGCGGTAGCCAAGCTCCTTGATGCGCTCAGTAGCCGCAGTGGGGAGAGTTTTTATGCCCATAATATTAGGCGCTAAGTTGAATATAATCTAATATATTAGGCTACATTAGAAAATAAGCCAACAGTGTATTGCATATAATGCCTATTTAACTGAGCACTAAATTTTTTAACGCCTAACCTAATAGGCAAAAATATCTACGAGCAGGCCAAGGCTTTATGATGAGCCCGATCCGAGAACGATATGCTGGATTTGCGGTGATCCCGCAAATACCGGTGAGCATCGGACTAAGGCCTCCGATCTACGCTCGCTCTCCAGTCTTCCTACCCAAGCTGATCCTAGCTACTTCCATCCTGCGAAGCGCAAGAATTTCCGAGTCGGAAGCCTGAAAGCGCCGGTCCTTAAGTTCACGAATCGGATCTGTATTCGTTGCAACAGTGCCACTACGTAGCCCCACGATTTTGCATGGCAGCGATTTACCGAGGTACGGTGCGGCTGCATGGACTGTGAGGTAGCCAGAGTGTTGAATGACGCCGAACTCGCGACGCTCCTCAAATAGAATGCGAATGGCTTCGTCCTGCTGGTCGAAAACGAGAACACCGATACCGCGGCCCACATGAGCAGATGCGGCGGCGCTGATGCGCGCGCTTTGGGCGGCCGACGACGCGGTGAAGGTGGCGCTGGAATACCAACGCAGTCACCCGGACACCCCGGACACTGGTGATCGTCACCGGCGACCACGAGACGGGCGGCTTCTCCCCGACCTATGCGCTCAAGGATCTCGAAACCCTGTCTAGCAGCAACCGGCTCTATGCCGGCGAGGCCGAGTTACGGCTGCTGGAGCGCGTCCCGCATATCGTTGCGCCGGGCGAGGGACATGCTCGGAAGGAAGCCCATCGCGGCAGCGCTGGACCAGCTGGTCGCGGCGCATTTTCCGGGCTTCCGGCTCGACGACGACCTTCGCCGGCTGGTGCTCGAGCGCAAGACCGACGAGCGCAATTTCAACTACCTGCCGCAAAGCGCGCTGGGGCGCATGGTCGCTCGCCAAACCGGGTTCTACTGGGGAACCTCAGGCCACACGACGGAGCCGGTCGCGGTGGGGGCGATCGGACCGGGCGCGGAACGGTTCCGCGGCTATCAGGACAACACCGATTTCGGCAAGCACCTGCATGGCTTGCTGCAACCGAGGTGAGCTGGCGGCGTTTCAGTCCGCGTTTCAGTCCGCGTTTCAGTCCAATTGCCGATACGGCCGGCACACGATGCGAAGGCGATCGCGCATGAACGGCCGGATGCGCTGGGTCCACGGTGTCGCGACCGCCTTGGCCCACGCCTCGGTTGCGACCATGTCGGGCGATTCCAGGTGATAGAGCGCCAGATGCCACTGCTTGCTCGTAGCGGTGGCGCGGAAGCGCCGCGCGAGCAGGGTCCCGGGCACCGCCGAAAGCGCGGGGATGTGCTCCTCGTCGTACCAGCGGTTGAATTCAGCTTCGCCTTCCGGCGCCGCGTTCATCGCGTTCACCAATAGTGCGCCCGAACCGCTCGGGCTCGGCGCATCGCCCGGGAGCGTTTGCGTGCCTTCGAAGCGCAGCAGGCGTTCACTCAGGCGGGCAACGCGTCGCGTCCACGGCGAAAGGTTGTCGTAGCCCACCGCGCGATACGCGGCCGAGCCGAGCACGTCGACGCTTGCCAGATCGTAGACCGCCACCGAGACGTTGGGATCGTTCACATCCACCCAGCGCTCGGCGGTGAGGAACCCCGGTACCCGGGAACGCTCGGGCAGATGCTCGTCCTGATACCAGTCGTCGTACTCGTCGCGCGGCACGCTCGCATGATTGCGCGCGTTCAGCAGAATGCCCTTAGTCATGTCAGTCCACCCGGATGTTGGCGGCTTTTACCACCGGCGCCCACTTCGCCAGCTCGCTCGTAATGAGCGCGCCGAACTTCTCCGGCGGCCCGCCGACCGGCTCGTAACCCAGGCTGATCAGGCGCTCACGCATCGCCGGCGCGGCGATGATCCTGTTCAACTCCGCATTGAGCCGCGCGATGATCTCCCGCGGCGTGCCGGCCGGGGTCAGGATGCCGTTCCAGGAGGTCACGTCGAACCCCGGCACCCCGGCCTCGGCGACGGTCGGCAGCTCCGGCAGCGACAGCGCGCGCTTGGCGCTGGTGACGGCGATCGCGCGCAGCTTGCCCGCCTTGAGATAGGCGATCATCGAAGCCGGCTCGCCGAAGATCATCCCGACCTCGCCCGACAGCAGCGCCACCGCCGCCGGCCCGCCGCCCTTGTAGGGCACGTGCACCATGTCGGCCTTCGTCATCGATGCGAGCAGCTCCATCTCGAGGTGGGTGATGTTGCCGACGCCGCCGGAGCCGTACAAGAACGCTTTCGGCTTGGCGCGAGCGAGCGCGATCAGCTCCTTCACGTTCCGCACCGGCACCGACGGATGCACGACGAGCACCGAAGGACCCACGGCGATCAGGCTCACCGGTGTGAGATCGCGCGTGACGTCGTACGCGAGCTTCGCGAACAGGCTCGGCATCGCGATCGTCACGTTCGCCACGAGCAGGGCGTGACCGTCGGGGGGCGCCTTCGCCGTCAGGTCCGCCGCGATATTGCCGGATGCGCCCGGGCGATTGTCGACTATTACCGGCTGCCCGATCGTTTGGGCGAGCTTTTGTGCGACGACGCGCGCCGAGATGTCGACGGCGCCGCCGGGCGAGAACCCGACCAGGATGCGGATCGGCTTGCTGGGATAAGTCTGAGCGGCGGCGCCGCTGGTGCAACAAAGACCGAGGGCCAGAAGCCCGAGCGCTCCGAGTTTTCCGCTCACGAGCGTACGCGCTCCACCTTGGATCGACTCGCTGCAAAGCGCGGATGCGCAGCACGCGAAAGCGCGTCCGGCGTCTCGACCAGACGCTCGCCTTCGACTTGTGAAGCGTAAAGGACACGGCGGCTCGACGATTCGAACGCATCGCGCTTGTGCAGCGTTGCCTGGTTGTCCCACACCACGACATCGCCGACCTGCCAGACGTGGGTATAGCAGAAGCGCGGATCGGTCGCGTGCGCCCACAGCTCGTTCAGCAGCGCTTCGGAATCGTCGATCGAGAGGCCGTTCACATAGGCGCTGTGGCGGCGTCCCAGGTAAAGCATGCTGCGTCCGGTCTTCGGATGCGTCGCGACGACGGGATGGCTCGGGCCCGGCAGGTCGCGAACATCCGTATCGAGCTTGGCGCCCGGACGCAGCTTCATCGCGGTGTCGACCACGTTCCCCTGCTTGATCGTCTTGCCCGCGACCCGGCGCTTCATCTCGTCGGAAAGCGTCTCGTAAGCGGCATAGCAGTTCACGAAGTACGTCTTGCCTTGTCCCGCCGCCGGAATCTCCCTGGCGAGCAACATGCGCGCCGCCGTCGGTCGCTCCTTGAACGAGAAGTCGGAGTGCCAGACGATTTCGCCGTCGCCCAGGATGCCGACCGGTTTTCCATCGGCCTGCAGATTGGTCACGACCGTCACTTCGGGCGGCAGATCGAACAGCCGATTGGCGGTGCGCTCGGAGAGATCGCGCTGATGCAGGTTCGACGAGGTGACCGGTGTTCCGAAGCGGCGG
>WHTS01000214.1 GCA_009377585.1 Betaproteobacteria bacterium | reverse complement strand
GCATAAGCATACGGCTCGGCCAATTCCATGGCGCCGTCCAATGACGATACGCTCCAAACCGGAGAACCGTCGACGAGAACCAAAACGCTCACATGCTTTCCCTGTGGTCACGGCCGTCGGCTGCCAGCAGGATGATCTTGGCGCGCAGCACCTCGAAATATGGCAACGTATACTTGCGCGCACGGCTTTCCAGGACTTCGCGCTCCTTGCGCGACAGGCGGATGGTAAACGGGCTCGTTCTTGGCATGTGCGCGGCCTCCTTCGGCCGCACCATAGTCCAAGGCCCTAAGCATGGCAATACGTCGCCATATTTATGAAAACGCATACTAAGTCAGAATCCCGACATCGGATGCCGGAGGGTGCGCTCGTGCTTGCAAAATCGGTGTTGGGCGGACTCCATCACGAGTATTCGCTCATGTCGAGCTCCGCCGAGTCGGCGGGGTACCGAGATGACATTCGTACACCGGGAGTTTTTGCGCACCACAGTGCGGAGTGAGGCGTCGAGGCGTGAGGCCTTACGCGCAAGACGAGAGGAGTGATAGCAACCCTCCTTCCGCGATGCGCCCGATGCTCATGCGTCCTCGATCCTACTCAGCCTTGACGCCGGACTGCTTCACGATTTTTCCCCACCGCTCGTATTCGGCTTTTACATACCGGGTAAACTCCTCCGCCGAATTGCCAACGGATTCGATGCCCGTCCTGTTCAGCGCCTCTTGCACTTGCGGCAGGGCGGCGGCCTTCGCGAACTCGGAGTTCAATCGCGCTAGGACGTCGGCAGGTGTGCCTCGCGGCGCAGAGACGCCGTACCAGCCGCTCATCTCGAGATACGAGTAACCAACCTCAGTGACCGTAGGCACGTCCGGCAAGGTCGAAAGCCGTGACGACCCCGTCACCGCGAGCGCGCGCAATCTGCCCGTCTTGACGTGCACGGCGCTTGCCGGACTCGCGAACATCAACGAAATATGGCCGCCGAGCAGATCCGTCGTCGCAGGGCCGGCTCCCTTGTAGGGCACGTGAATCATTTTGGTACCCGTCATGGACTTGAACAATTCACCGGCCATTTGCGGAAACTGTCCAGTGGAGGCATAGGCAAGCGTATCGGGCTTGGCCTTGGCCAGCGCGACCAGTCCCTTCAGGTCCTTCGCGGGGATGCTCGGATGGACCACGATGAGAATCGGCTGTGAGCTGAGCTGCGAAACGTGAGCGAAATCCCGAATCGGATCGTACCCCAGGTCTTTGTACAGCCACGGCGCGATCGCCATAGTTCCGACATAGGCCAGGATGAGCGTGTATCCGTCGGGAGGCGCCTTGGCGACGTACGCCGTACCGATGTTGCCCTGCGCGCCCGGGCGATTTTCGACGACGACCCGCTGAATCCAGGACTCGGTCACCTTCTGAGCCAGAATACGAGCGACGGTGTCCGTCCCGCCGCCTGGAGGGAAGGGTACAACGAAGCGCACGGTCCTCGACGGGTAGGGCTGTGCGAGCGCAAACGAATGCATGAAACACGATGCGGCAATGATGGCTGCCGTCAGCACGGAACGCGACACCAATTTCATTCGCAACCTCCTCCAGCACGCCTATCCGGAACTTCGTCCCCACTGCGGCAGACTCGATCAGGTCACCTGCAACGTCTGTCGTTCTTCATCCGCCGAATGGCGGGTTCCTAGAACGATACACTGCGCGTCGCGCCGCCATCAACATCGATGGCGGTGCCGGTGATGAAGCTCGCGCGATCCGATGCCAGAAATACGATCATCGACGCGACTTCTTCCGGCCGCCCGATCCGCCCCATCGGAATCTCGGCGATGGTCCCGGCATAGCCGCCGGGTTCGACCGCCTCGAAATCCGCGAGACGCTTGGTATCGATTTGCCGCGGATTGATCGCATTGACGCGAATACCGCTCGCCGCGTACTGCGTGGCGGTGGTCTTCGTGAAGTTGAGCAATGCTGCATTCACCACGCCGGTACTGGAAGTCCAGCTGTACGGTTCTCGCCCCGTGCCCCCGATGACGTTGATGATCACGCCGCCGCCGTTCTTCCGCATGACCGGGAATGCTTCCATCGTAGTGCGAATGTAGCCGAGCAGCTTGTAGTTCAGCGCTTCCGTCCACAGCTCGTCGGTCATTTCGGCATTCGGCTTCGCCATGGCGGCGCCGGCATTGTTGACCAGGATGTCGATGCTCCCGAGTTTGGCGATGGTCGCGTCCACAAATTGTTTGTGGCTCGCCTTGTCCCGAATATCCCCGACGACGCAATAAACATTACTGTTGCCCGATTCCTTCGACACCCTGGCGGCGGCCTTTGCGAGGCGTTCCTCGGATCTCGATGCGAGCATTACGTTGGCGCCTTCCGTTGCAAACATTACGGCGGCCTCGAGGCCGACACCGAGGCTTGCGCCGACGATCAGAACGTTCTTTCCCTTCAGATGAAGATCCACGATATTTCTCCTGTATTGCCGTGAGCGGATTCGCTGTCACGCGCCGGGCCTCGCGGACCGTGCGGCGCTTCGCCCCGACAGCCTCCCGAAGACGGTGCCGCTGGTGAGCCCGCTTGCGCCGGGATAATTGAAGTAAAAGACGCCGCCCACCATCTCCCCGGCTGCAAAAAGACCTGGGATGGGCGCGTGATTGGTGTCGATCACCTGTCCCTCGTTCGTGATCCCGAGACCGCCGAAAGTGAAGGTGACGCCGCAAGTCACCCCGTAGGCTTCGAACGGCGGTTTCTCTATGGTCTGTGCCCAGTTCGATTTCGGAATTTCCAGCCCGACCGTACCCTTGCCGTCCTTGTTGTTGGGATCGAACGGCACATCCTGTTTGACTGCAGCGTTGAATTGCCGAACTGTCTCGAGAAATCCCTCGCGGTTCACGTTTTCGAGTTTGTCAGCCAGTTCCTCCAGCGTGTCGGCCGCGACCTTCGTGACATACTTCGTGCGGTACTCGGCCAGCAACAGGTGCGTCACCTTTGCGTCGTAAACCTGCCACGCGAACTGACCCGGCTGCTGCAGCACCATGCGGCCGTATTTCGCGTACGTGTAGTTGCGAAACTCAGCCCCTTCATCGAGGAATCGTTTGCCGTCCGCGTTGATCATGATGCAGAACGGATAGCTGTGCCGCTGGAAATTCGGCGTGAGTCGAAGGTCGCCGAAATCGGTTGCGTGCCTTTCCCACGACGCGGCATGGCAGCCAGACCAGTGACCGCGTGGCTGCGCTCCGATGCGCAGGGCCATGGCGAGTCCATCGCCGGTGTTGTATTTCGTGCCCCGCACTTTGGCGAGGTCCCAGCCCGGGCCCAGATATCGGGTGCGCCATTCCGCGTTTGCTTCGAAGCCGCCGCAGGCGAGGACGACGGACCGCGCCGCAACTTCGCGAGTCACGCCCTCGATGGTGGCTACGACGCCAGACACGCCGGAGTCCGAATGGATCAGGTCCTTGACCCACGCGCCGTACGAGACGTGGATGCCCTTCTTCTCCGCGGAGTTGTACAGAGCGTCGATGAGTCCCGGTCCGCCGCCTCTGATGATCAGTGTGACGCCGCCCCAAAACTTGAACTTTCCATCGATTCGATATGCCTGACGCCCATAATTCGGCATGAACGTGACGCCCTGGCCCTTCAGAAAATGCAGCGCGGCGTTGCTGTTCTTCACCAGGATCTCGCACAAGTCGGGATCGGTACGGTTCTGTGTGATGCGCGCCATGTCGTCAAAGTACTGCTCTTCCGTGTACGCACCGAAGTCGGTGTTCGCGATTTCATCGGCCGTGAGGTCCGGCGACAGGGCGATAATGTCGTCTGCGCCGTTGTACACGAATCTCATCGTGCCGTCGGTGTAAGCGCTGTTGCCCCCACGTTCCGCTGCCGGGGCGCGTTCGAGGACCAGCACACTGGCTCCGTTTTCGCGCGCGGACAGTGCAGCGCACATCGCCGCGTTGCCGCCACCGACCACGATCACATCGTAGTTCGACCCGATACCTGCCATCCGCTTGTCCCTTGGTGTAGTGACCCGTGCACGGCGCCGCATGCCGGCGTCGCGATCGTCCGTTGAGCAGTCTCAACACGCTCCGGTTGCCGCAATGTAGGGACAAAATGCGCGTTACGCTAGGCGCATAATGGACAAAGCAGATATGCTTCATGCACATATCGCATCTTTTTGGCCCCCATGGATTTCGAGAAGCTGCGCTTGTTCGCAAAGGTCGCGGAATTGGGAAGCCTCACCAAGGTCGCAATCATGCTGGACAGCACGCAATCAGCGATCAGTCGACGGTTGAGCGCTCTCGAACGCGATTGCGGCGCGCGGCTTTTTCACCGCACGGGGCGCGGTGTAACGCTGACGCCGTTCGGAGACCGCCTGCTCCCTCGTGTCCGCGCCTTGCTGCTCGAGGTCAATCAGCTCAGCCACGACATTCATTCAGCGGCAGGGGTCCCGGTCGGGGAAGTGACGATCGGCATGCTGCCGTCGATGGCGCACCCGCTCGTGGGTCTGCTTTTCCGGATCACACGAAGAACCTATCCCGGCATTCGTTTACGCGTGTATGAAGGACTCGGGGGACAGCTGGAGGAGTGGCTGGCGACGGGCAAGATCGACGTCGCAATTCTTTTCCGGTACGGCAAGGGGCGGTCGACCGACTCTCAGCTTCTTGCAAGAGTGGACACCTACCTGATCGGACCTCCGGGCGACCCGATCACCAAGCCGCCCACGGTGAGATTCGCGCAGCTCAACAGACTGCCTCTGGTCCTCACCGGGCCGCCGAGCCGCATGCGCTCCATGCTGGGCCAAATCAGCCGGCGTAAAGGGATTTCCCTGTCCGTGTTCCTCGAAGCCGACTCACTGACGATTCAGAAAGACATCGTTGCTGCGGGGGACGCCTATGCCGTCCTTGCGCTGCCTGCCGTTTACCGGGAAGTTCAGCTGGGACGGCTGCAGGCGTCCAGGATCGTAAATCCATCGATAGAGCGCATGATCACGCTGAGCAGCTCGACTCACCATCCGCAGAGCCTCGCGGCGCGGGCGGTCGTTCAGCTCATTCAAAAGGTGGTGGACGAATTCACGGACACCTTCACCTGGCGCCGGCGCCCCTGATCAGACGCTCTGGAGCACATCGACGAGGTAGCGTAGGGATCCACGTCGTGAAGTCGGCAGGTGACGATTAGGCTTTGCATGATCCCGACGTGCTGGGCACCCAGCTCGGTCCAACAGAATAGCCAGGCCTTCCTACCCATGG
>WHTS01000213.1 GCA_009377585.1 Betaproteobacteria bacterium | reverse complement strand
GTGGTTCGTCTTGGCGTGGTTCGTCTTGGCGAATTGCAGCCGATCGTTCGGAGGTCCCGGCGTGACTTTGCCGCTAGCCGGCGTACGGATCATCGCGGTCGAGCAATACGGCGCGGGCCCCTGGGGCAGCCTTTACCTCGCCGACCTCGGCGCCGAAGTGATCAAGATCGAGAACCCGAGGGACGGCGGCGACGTCGGCCGCGGCGTCGGACCGCACTTCTTCGGTCCGCGCGACAGCCACTTCTTTCAGACCTTCAATCGCAACAAGAAGAGCGTCACGCTGGATCTAAAGGCGGACGGAGCGCGCGAGGTGCTGCACGACCTGGCGCGCTCGGCCGACGCGCTGCTCGACAACCTGCGCGGCGATCTTCCTGGCGCGCTCGGCGTGACCTACGAGCACCTGCAGGCGGCCAATCGGCGTATCGTCTGCGCGCATCTTTCGGCCTATGGACGCGACGGCCCGCGCGCGGCATGGCCCGGCTACGACTACCTGATGCAGGCCGAGACGGGGCTCATGTCGATGACCGGGGAGCCGGACGGCCCGCCGTGCAAGTTCGGCGTATCGATCGTGGACCTCGTGACCGGGTTGACCGCCGCGTTCGCGCTGCTCGCGGCGCTGACTGGGGCGCGGGCGACCGGCGTGGGACGCGATATCGACGTGAGCCTGTTCGACGTCGCGCTGCATAACCTCAATTACCCCGCGACCTGGTATCTGAACGCGGGCGTCGCGCAGGGCCGCGAGGCACGCTCGGCCCATCCGTCGCTGACGCCGTCGCAGCTCTTTCGCACGCGCGACGGCTGGATCATGATCATGTGCAACAAGGAGCGGTTCTGGCAAGCGCTGGCGAACGAGCTCGGGTGCCCCGAGTGGATCGCCGATGCACGCTTCGCCGATTACGCCGCACGGCTCGCGAACCGCGCGCCGTTGCAACGTATGCTCGACGAGGCGCTGCAGAGGCACACTACGGCGCACTGGCTGCAATGCTTCGCCGGCAAGGTTCCTGCCGCGCCGGTGAACGATATCGCGCAGGCGCTCGAGTCCGAGTTCGTGCGCGCACACGACAATGTCCGCGCCTACCGCTACGGCGACGACCGCGTTGCCCGGATGGTCGCCAATCCCGTGCGCGTGGGCGGCGCCGAGCTGCCGCAGCAGACCGCACCCGGGCTGGGCGCACACACCGACGAAGTGCTGGCCGCGCTGGGCTACGATCGCGCTCGCATCGCCGAGCTGCGCCGGCGGGGCGTCGTTTGACCGGGGATGCCCGCATTACGCCGGGGAGCCGTCACGCCTCACTCGCACGCCGCCCGCCCGAACTGCGCGTGCAGGTGGAGCTGGTGAAGTGACGCCCGGCTGGCTCATCTGGAAACGACGAGGATTACCCGATGAACATTCTGCGCAGCATGCTGTTCGTGCCGGCGAACAACGCCCGGCGGGTCGAGAAGGCGCTTGGCCTCGATGCCGATGCGGTCATCCTCGATCTGGAGGACGCGGTGGCCGCTGCCGAGAAGCCGGCCGCGCGCAGTGCGATCGTCGATGCCCTGCGCAAGCCGCGCTCGGGACTCGCATATGTGCGCATCAATGGGCTGAGCACCGAATGGTGTTATCGCGACCTGACCGAGATCGTCCAGCCGGGCCTCGACGGCATCCTGCTGCCCAAGGCCGAGCGGGCATCCGATCTGCATACGACCGATTGGCTGCTGCGCGCACTGGAACGCGAACGTGGGCTGGCGCTCGGTGCGGTCGATCTCGTGCCGATCATCGAGACCGGTGCCGGGCTTGCCGCCATCGCCGAGATCTGCGGCTGCGGCGCGCGCCACAAGCGGGTGGTGTTCGGCGCAGCCGATTTCACCCTCGACATGAACATGCAATGGACGCGCGCCGAAGCCGAGCTCGCGCACGCACGCGCGCAAATCGTGCTTGCTTCGCGCGTCGCCGGCCTGGAGCCGCCGATCGATACCGTGTGGGCGCGCTTGCAGGATAGCGACGGCCTGCGCGCATCGGCCCGCACTTCGCTCGAAACGGGTTTTCAGGGGCGCCTGTGCATCCATCCGGATCAGATCGGCCTCGTGCACGAGGTCTTTACCCCGAGCGCCGAGGAACATGCCAGGGCGCTGAGGATCGCAGCCGCTTTCGAGGATGCCGAGCGCGCCGGGCTCGCTTCGATCCGCGTGGATGGCGAGTTCGTCGATTACCCGATCGTCGCCAAGGCGCGGCGCGTAGTCGAGATCATGAACCGGTTGAAGCGCTGATCATCCTGCGCGTCAATCCTGCTCTTTCAGCGATTGCCACAGGTCGATCAGCATCAGGACGATGCCCAAGGTAATCACCACGATCAGCGCCGGCTCCTTCAGCTTGACCGCGGGCGGCAGCACGAATGCGACCACCAGCACCACGGCGATGATTCCGGCGATGACTTTCATGACCATGGTCCGCTCCCTGGCGTCCTGAGCCAGAAGTTCGTCACTCCCGCGAACGCGGGGGTCCAGGCGGAGTCTCGTTCTGGATTCCCGCTTGTGCGGGAATGACGAATTACAACGAATTTACGATTCACCACACTGGCCTCATGTGTTATCGAGTTGTTGCACCAGCCAGTTCGCCGTGCGCAGGAGCCGCGCGTCGTCGCCGCGCTTGCCCACCAGCTGCACGCCGATCGGCAGCCCGTTGCCGGCGTTCAGCAGCGGCAGCGTGATGGCCGGCATGCCGCATAGCGTCCACAGCGTGCAGAACGAGGGGTCGCCGGTGTTTGCCAGCCCCTCGGGCGCAGCACCGGGCGCGGCGGGCGTGACGATCGCGTCGTAGCGATCGAACACTTCCGAGAAGCTTTCGTTCAGGCGCGGGATGCGGGCAAGTGCATCGAGATAGTCGAAAGCGAGCGTCGCGCGCCCGCGCTCGATCTGCCGCCGCAGCGACTCGGAAAGCTTGTCCGCGCCGCGGTCGTATTCCACCGTGAAGCTCGACGCGATGTCGGCTTCCATGATGGTGCGATGCCAATCCCAGGCCGCGCGCAAGCTGTCCGGCAGTTCCAGCGTTTCGATGCGATCGCCCAGGTGCGCCGTGAGCTCGTCGAATGCCGCACGCGATTCGGCGTCGACACGATCCCAGATCGGCGTGCGCGCGAATGCAAGCGATGGTGCGAGCGGCGGGTCCTCGGCGGCAATGTCCACGAACGGGATGCGTGCACGGAGACGCGAATCCGGATCTTCCGCGTCGTACCCCGCGATGCACTCCATGATCGCTGCGACGTCGAGCACGCTGCGCGCCATGACCCCGACGGTATCGAGCGCGCGCGACTGGCGCAGAATGCCGGTGCGCGGGACCAGACCGTGGGTCGGCTTGAATCCCACCACTCCGCAAAGGGCGGCCGGTCGGATTACCGAGCCGTTGGTTTGCGTGCCCACGGCCAGCGGTACCATGCCGGCCGCCACCGCCGCGGCCGATCCGCTGGACGATCCGCCGGGCGTGTGCCGCGCATTGTGCGGGTTGCGCGTCTTGCCGGGGCTGTAGGTGGCCATTTCGGTGGTGACCGTCTTGCCGAAAATGACCGCACCCGCGCTTCGCAGCAGCGCGACCACCGCCGCATCCGTGAGCGGCCTGCGGCCTGCGTGCAGCACCGTGCCGTCCTCGGTCGGCATGTCGGCGGTGTCGACGATGTCCTTGATCCCGACCGGTATGCCGTGCAGCGGTCCGAGCGGCTTGCCCTCCTTGCGGCTTCGATCCAGGGCCCGCGCCTGGGCGCGCGCATGGTCGGGATCGAAGAACGCCCACGCCTGCACTTCGGCGTCCACGGCCTGTACCCGCTCGATGCACGCTTCGACCAGCATTTCTGCGCTCAGCGTGCCTTCCCGCAAGGCCTGAGCTGCGGATCTCGCGTCGAGCCAGTTCCACTGCGTGTCGTTCACGCCGGCGCCTCCGAACCGACAGCGAGGTGCGAACGCCAAGCCGTCGGCGCCTGGCGTCGATTCGCTTTGCGGTCGATCCCCGCAAGCGGGGCCCCTCGCCCGGGAAGCTCACGCCGCCCCTCCGAACCGACAGCGAGGTGCGAACGCCAAGCCGTCGGCGCCTGGCGTCGATTCGCTTTGCGGTCGATCCCCGCAAGCGGGGCCCCTCGCCCGGGAAGCTCACGCCGCCCCTCCGAACCGACAGCGAGGTGCGAACGCCAAGCCGTCGGCGCCTGGCGTCGATTCGCTTTGCGGTCGATCCCCGCAAGCGGGGCCCCTCGCCCGGGAAGCTCACGCCGCCCCTCCGAACCGACAGCCATGCCGCTACCTGCCATAAATCACGCTCGGCAGCCACAGCACCGTCTGCGGCCAGACATAGACCAACACCATCGAGATCAGCACGATGTAGAGAAACGGCATGCAGCCGGCGAAGATCTGCGTGAGCAGCACCGAGTTGGGCGCCACGCCTTTCAGATAATAGGCCGACATCGCCATCGGCGGCGACAGGAAGGCGGTCTGCAGGTTGAGCGCTACGAGGATGCCGAACATCAGCGGGTCGATCTGGAAGTGCGGCAGCAGCGGCAGGAAGATCGGCACGAAGATGATGATGATCTCGGTCCACTCCAGCGGCCAACCGAGCAGGAAGATGATCAGCTGCGCGACCAACAGGAACGTGATCGGGCTCATATTGAGACCGAGCACGAACTCCTTGATGATGCCCTCGCCGCCCAGGTAGGCGAAGATCGAGGCGAAGGTCGCAGAACCGATGAAGAGCCAGCAGACCATGGCCGTCGTACGCGCGGTCAGATACACCGCTTCCTTCAGCCGTGGCCAGGTGAGCGCCCGGTAGGCGACCGCGAGCACGAAACCGCCGAACGCGCCAACCGCCGCGGCCTCGGTGGGCGTGGCCAGGCCGAACATGATCGACCCGAGCACCGCGAGGATGAGCAGCGCCAGCGGCAAGAACGACTTCGTCAGCAGGCCTGCCACCTGGGCGATCGAATAACGGGTCGGGTCGGTATACGGCGGCGCCTTGTGCGGCTTGATGATCGCGACGGCGATCACGTAGACGACGTACATGCCGGCCAGGAGGAAGCCGGGAATGAACGCCGCGGCATAGAGCTTCACGACCGAAATGCCCGCCTGCGCGGCGTACACGATCAGCATGATCGAAGGCGGGATCATGATGCCGAGGCAGCCGCCCGCGCACAGCACGCCCGAGGCGAGCCTGGCGTCGTACCCTGCACGCATCATCTGCGGGAACGCGAGCAGGCCCATGAGCGTGACCACGGCGCCGACGATGCCGGTCGCGGTCGCGAACAGTGCGCAGGTCG
This sequence comes from Betaproteobacteria bacterium, assembly GCA_009377585.1. Lineage (NCBI taxonomy): Bacteria > Pseudomonadati > Pseudomonadota > Betaproteobacteria > Betaproteobacteria bacterium. The sequence goes on along the minus strand of WHTS01000213.1, from coordinate 76 downwards.
CGAGTGTCGCCACCGCCAGCGACCCCGGAACGCGCCGGGTCGATATCTGCAGGCTCTTGAACAGGTTGTCGAGTAT
>WHTS01000212.1:3258-5359 GCA_009377585.1 Betaproteobacteria bacterium | reverse complement strand
TCCATGCAGGGTGAGCGAAAGCCGTGGCGCGGGCAGTATCCGGTGACCTGCCCGAACAGCATCTGCGTCTTGCCGTTCCAGGGCATCTGCGCGAACTTGTCGACCGTCGCGATCAGGAGCGCCGGCAGCCGCCGATAGATCTCTTCATCGACCGTCAGGACCGGGATGCCTTCATCAGGTGCCTTGGTGCGGCCGAACTCGCATTGGCCGATGGGATCGCTGCAGTAGGTGAACACGCGCGCTCGACCCTGCTGAAATGTCTCGACGCGCACATCCCGGCCGGTATCGAGCGAACCGCCGCACCACGGACAATTCGTCAATTGCAGCGGCGAACCGGTGCCGCTGCCGGCGCCTGCCCCTCGGCCCTGGAGAATCGAATGATGGGCATCGTCGATCGAGTTGGGCGTGGTTCTTTGTCCGACCCATAGGCCGACACGAAACGGCTCGGTCCCCCACGTCTCCGCATCGGCGCGTCGGATCACTTCACAGGCGCAAACGAGTGCCGATGCGCGCTGGAACTGCTGCAGCGTAAGCAGCCGCAAGGTATAGCGCATCATGACCGCCACCCCGACGTGACCGAGGCGGCCCTCGACAACGCCCTGCAGGCGGCGCACAGCCAGCGTGTACGCGGTGAGGCCCAAATACGCTTCGGTCTTGCCCCCACCGGTGGGAAACCACAGCAGGTCGGCCAGTGCCGAGCTGGCGTCGCTTCGGTCGGAATGATCGAGTCGCGTGACGCCGGGCATATTCAGGACGATGAACGCGAGCTGGAAAGGCCGCCAGGACCTGTTGCCGGGGATGTCCAGGTCGGCAAGCGAGGCGCTTGCACCCGTGCGTTTCGCTTCGGCAAGGAGCGTGTGCACGCGCTGTTGCCACATCGCCTGATTCGCAAAGCGAAAGGCACGCATGGCTACGGCATCACCCGCAAGCAGGTTGATGCCTGCTTCGATCCGTGTGCAGGCGAGCTCACACGCCTGCATCGCTTCCTCGGCAACCTGGCGATAAGGCTCCAGGCCCTCTGCCGGATCGGCAATCCGGGGGCGCTGCTGCGCGATCCACGTCTTGTAGGACGATGGCAGGATGCGCAAGGTCCGGATCACGTCCGCGTCGGCCATCTCGGACAGTACTTTCATGTCGAGGACAAGGTCGGCGAGCGCGGGAATGTCGTCCGCGGTCGGCGGCGTGGTCACCGGAACTTCGTACGCGGGCATGACGCGGGTGCAAAGCGACACGGCGGAAGTGGGCGACTCCGCAGAAGTCTCGGCGTGGACGGCAATGCCATGCCCGACCGCGAACTCCACCTGCTTGCGATACAGCATCTCGAGCGACTGCTGCTCTGCGTATTGAACGCGATCGAGCTTCGACCCGTCCCGTCGCCAATTGCGGCGGCGGAAAATAGCCGTGCCATCGGCCGCGCGCACTTCCAGCTCGGGCTGAAATACCCACGCCTCGTCCTTCAGCCGCTCGGTCTCCTGCTGACCGTTCACGAGGAAAAGACTCACGATCCAGTCGTCGCCGAGCCGGCGCACCTGCCCCTGCAGGTAGACCTCGGGCTGATTCGAATCGAGCGGTAGCGGCGAAATGTCGCCCTGGGCGAGAGCAACGGTTCTGGCGATATTGCCCATCGGATAGCGCTTCCACACGACGGTCGGGTTGCCCTTGTCCGTCGTGAGCGTCTCGCTCTTCTCGCGCAGATAGCGGCCCCAACGCGCCGTGACAAGCAGCTGTCTGGCTTGCCCATCGACGGTGCAGGTCAGGCCGATCGAAGAGGGAAACAATGAATCCGCGGCAGGCGGGCTGTCGTCGGTTACCCCGTCCTCTCCCGAAGCCTCGCCGTCCTCGGCCAAGGCATCCATCTCGGCAGCCGGGATCAGCTTGTTCTTCGGGGCGAGCATGCCGACCAGATAGCGATCGCGCGGTCGGTCGTCCGCGAACTCTTCCTCGGGACCGCCCCGCGGGCCGAGCAACTCCTTTACGACCAGGGACTCCAGCTCAATGCGAAGCTGGCGCGGGCTGGGGGCGCGCCCGGCAAGGAGACCGGGCTTCCCGCCGGACGGGTTGGGATGACCAGTTTGCGGCATTTTCTTGCGCTCCCAGATTC
>WHTS01000212.1:0-2742 GCA_009377585.1 Betaproteobacteria bacterium | reverse complement strand
GAAGCATCGAGGATGAAGGCCACTACCGGCGCCCTTCCTCGATCAAGGCTCGAATGTCCACCGGCCCCTTGATCTTGACGCGCCTGCGGAAGGTCTCGGCTTCATCGAGGACGGCTGAACGGTCCCAATCGACCGCCTTGGCAGGCACCAGTTTCGCAACTACGCGGCCACGCTTGGTGATTACGGTGGGTTCCCCCTTCTGCGCCCGTTCGACGATCTCCGAGAAGCGCGCCTTGGCGTCGTATACGCTCATGGTTCCCACGATAGTCTCCTGACTAGTCAGATCAGTCTAAGGCATATGGGATGGGGAGGCAATTTCCCCGGCGGGCTATCTATTCCATAGGTCTGCCGGTCGATTGACCGCTAGAGCCGACTTTGCTCAGATGCCCGAGTACGCCACGAGAGTGACCGAACTCACTATGGCATCGCCAATAGAAATCGTCATGGACGATCGCGAGCGAACGGCTCCGGTCATCGAGCATTTGCGATCGAATGCGGATGTCGTCATCACCGTCAGGCGGCTGGGGCTCGGTGACTACCTGGTGGATCGGCGATTGCTGTTCGAGCGCAAGTCGCAAGCCGACCTGCCCACATCGATCGTCGACGGGCGCTTGCTGTCTCAGTCGATTCGGCTGGCGGCGTCGCGGTTCCGCGCGATACTCTTGCTCGAGGGTCCGTCGGCGGACAAGGCGGGGAACGGCGTAAGTCGCGAGGCGATTCAGGGAGCGCTGATCGCGGTGAGCGTGATCATGGGTATCCCCGTATTGAGATCGGACGGACCGGATGAAACCGCACGTCTGATCCTGTTCGCCGCTCGGCAGGTTCGCTCCGCGGCCTTCGGTGGTGTGCCCCGCCACGGCTGGAGGCCGAAAGGCAAGCGCGCCGCCCAGCTGCGCATGCTTCAGGGCCTGCCACACGTTGGACCTACCCGCGCCGAAGGCTTGCTGGAGGCGTTCGGCAGCGTCCAGGCCGTGCTGAACGCCGGGCCGCACGAACTGTCAGCAGTGCGCGGCATCGGCGCGGCCACGGCGACGAAGATCCGCTGGGCCGTGAGTTAGCCGGAAGTGCAGGGCGTGCGAAAGAACAAAGAGAACGGCATTTGAACTGGATGACCGACAATGCGCTTGGCTCCGAAGGATCGCGCGACTAAGATACCTATCGATTCGGAGACATTCGGTGAAAGTCGGTAGAGGGGCTCCCCCAATTCGTGAGAAGGTGCGCCTCGCCCACGACGATGGCGTGTTCGAGCTCGCCGGATCGGAGCCTACGTGGATCTGGGTGCACACCTGCCCCGACCCGGAGTGCACGTGCCGATCCGCACTGGTGCTGACGACCAACGAGGGGCGTAATGTGCTGCTCGAACGCGGCGCCGTAGTCCGCGAGGCATGGAACACCGGAACCGGCTATGCCGAGCTGGGCGCGAAGCTCGACGACCTCACTGTCTTCCACATCGATATCGATACGGTCGAGGTCTTCGCGCCGAACGGAGACGAACCGCTGAACCTCTCGGATCACCCACGCGTCGGCGCCGTAGGCGAGCGCATCGACGGCGATCTGCTCGATTCGATCGGGCGCCTCTGGTACCGCGGCAAGGGATGGCCGGTTCCGGAGCAGCAGGCGCTCCTCGCGAGTGAAATCAAGATCCGCGGCTGGCAGCGCGGCGAGATGCTGGCATGGGATGACGTGTGCACCGGGGTGCGGCAAGATTGCTACGTGATCGACAACCGGGTGTACGAGGCGGCCGACATGTACTGCCCCGTACCCGGCTGCGAGTGCGGAGAGGTGGTGATCAGCTTCGAGTGTCGGAAGCCGCGCGGAGCGCCCTCGCCTGGGCGGGTCATCGTTCAACGCACCGGATCGATCGAAATCGTGCCGAATAAGAACCATCAGGACCGTCTGGATCAACTTTGGCTAGCGTTCCAGAAGCGGCACCCGGGCTACCTTGCCCGCTTCGCTAGCCGCTATCCCACGATGAAGAGCATCGGCGCACGGATTGCGCCGCAGCCCATGGCGGCAGCGCCTAAACCCAGCAGAAACGATCCCTGCCCCTGCGGATCGGGCACGAAGTACAAGAAATGCTGCGGCTCTCCGTCTTCTGTGCAACGAGAGGCTAGTGTCCTGAGTCAGAAGTTCGTCACCCCCGCGAACGCGGGGGTCCAGGCGGAGTCTCGTTCTGGATTCCCGCTTGCGCGGGAATGACGAAGTACAACGAATTTACGATTCACCACACTAGAGTCCTTAGCGGATGAGCCCGAGATGAGTTTGTCAACCGACGTTGCAATGATCGTGGATTCATTTTCGACGGTCGATGCCGAGCGTCGAAAACACTCTGGAACTTCGTTTTCGGCGCCGTCCTCCCTGGGCTGCTGCGCAGCTGGCATGTGTCGAACAGGATGCGACCATGGTGCTCTCCAGGATGAAGGGACTTCCCGCAGCGTCATGATCGATATCGGGCCGCCTCCAGCGTCGGACGAAATGGTAACTTCGGCCTCAAAGCCACCAGCCACCACCGAGCCGTGAATGTCGCGTGCTCAAATGCGCATCGGCCGACTGTCGACGATCCAGGCTGCCCTGGGTCTGCCAGTCCCGACTCTCGCGCAAGTCCTTAATGTATCTCCGGCGCAGCTCTGCACGTGGCTTAATGCGCGCAGTGACATCGTGCTGCAGGAAGACAACCTGCGACGGCTCGTACTCGTGGCGAACCTCGCTGGAGATTGGCGCACACGCACGAATGCACCATTA
>WHTS01000211.1 GCA_009377585.1 Betaproteobacteria bacterium | reverse complement strand
CCCCTCCTCGACGAGGAGGGGAGATCCAAGGCATTCCCCTCCTCGTCGAGGAGGGGCTGGACGCGCGAGTCGCGCGGACGGGGTGGTCCGGAACGCGGCAAGTCCGGAAGACTGCGCCATCGCTAGGCTTCGCGCTCGTAAACGCGCACGCCCTCCTGCGTGCCGAGCAGCAGCAAATCCGCCGGACGCCGCGCGAACAGACCATTGGCCACGACCCCGGCGATCTGGTTCAACTCGGATTCCAAGCGCGCCGGCTCTGCGATCTCGAGCCCATACACGTCCAGGATCAGGTTGCCGTTATCGGTGACGAAGCTGGCCCGGAGCCGAGGCTCGCCGCCGAACTTGGCGATCTCGCGTGCGACGTAGGCGTGCGCCATCGGGATGACCTCGATCGGGAGCGGAAAACGGCCGAGCTTTTGCACGCGCTTGGATTCGTCGGCGATGCAGACGAAGCGGCGGGCGACCGCGGCGACGATCTTTTCGCGGGTGAGCGCGCCGCCGCCGCCCTTGATCATCGCCAGGCTCGCGTCGATCTCGTCGGCCCCGTCGACGTAGAGCGGAAGCTCGTCGACTTCATTGAGATCGAGCACCGCGATGCCGGCCTTGCGCAGCCGCTGCGCGCTCGCCTGGGAGCTCGCCACCGCCGCCCGGATCCGCTCCTTGCGCGCAGCTAGCGCATCGATGAAGCAGTTGGCCGTCGAGCCGGTGCCCACGCCGACGATCGCATCGTCCGGTACTTCCCTCACGGCAGCAGCGGCCACCGCCTGCTTCAGTTCGTCCTGGGTCATGGCTGCCGCGCTTCGCTGACGACGATCAGCGGCAAGAATAGCGATCGCTTCCGCTTTTCACAATCGCCGCATTCCTGCTAACCTCGATTCGGCCCGAGCTGCTTCCCCCGATGACCAACAACTACCTCGAACGGATTCTCACCGCTCGCGTCTACGACGTGGCCGAAGAATCCCCGCTGGAGCTTGCGCCCGGGCTGTCCGCGCGCCTCGGCAGCCGGCTGCTCATCAAACGCGAGGATATGCAGCAGGTATTTTCCTTCAAGCTGCGCGGCGCCTATAACAAGATGGTGCGCCTGAAGCCGGCGGCGCTCGAGCGCGGCGTCATCGCGGCCTCGGCCGGAAACCATGCCCAGGGCGTCGCGCTGGCGGCGCGCAAGCTCGGCTGCAGGGCGCTCGTCGTCATGCCGGTCACCACGCCGCAGATCAAGGTGCAGGCGGTGCAGGAGCGCGGCGCGCAGGTCGTCCTGCACGGCGACACCTACGACGCAGCCTACGAGCACTCGATGCAACTCGCGCGCGCGAACCGGCTCACGTTCGTGCATCCCTACGACGACCCGGACGTGATCGCGGGACAGGGCACGATCGGCATGGAGATCCTGCGCCAGCACGCGGGACCGCTGGATGCGATCTTCGTGCCCATCGGTGGCGGCGGGCTCATCTCGGGCATCGCGGCCTATGTGAAGCGGCTGCGCCCGCAGGTGCGCGTGATCGGTGTCGAGCCGATGGACGCCGACGCGATGCACCGATCGCTCAAGGCCGGGCGCCGGGTGAAGCTTGCTCAGGTCGGATTGTTCGCTGATGGCGTCGCCGTACGCAATGTAGGCCGCGAAACATTCCGCCTTTGCCGGCAGCTCGTCGACGAAGTGGTGCTGGTCGATACGGACGAGATCTGTGCCGCCATCAAGGACGTTTTCCAGGACACGCGCTCGATTCTCGAGCCGGCCGGGGCCTTGTCGATCGCGGGCGCGAAACGCTACGTCGAGCGCAAGGCGGCGCGCAACGAAACGCTGGTCGCGGTGGCCTCCGGTGCCAACATGAACTTCGATCGCCTGCGCTTCGTGGCCGAGGCCGCGGAGCTCGGCGAGCACCGGGAAGCGCTTCTGTCCGTCACGATTCCGGAGCGGCCGGGCAGCTTCCGCGATTTCTGCGCGCGCATCGGCATGCGCAGCATCACCGAGTTCAATTATCGCTACGCCGATCCCGGCAGCGCGCACGTGTTCGTGGGGGTTCAGGTTCGCGACCGCACCGAGACCGGCAAGCTGGTCGCCGAGCTGCGACGCAGCGGACTGACCACGCTCGACCTCTCCGACAACGAGCTGGCGAAGCTGCACATCCGCCACACGGTCGGTGGTCATGCGCCGGCCGAGGTAAACGACGAGATTGTGTACCGGTTCGAGTTTCCTGAACGGCCCGGTGCGTTGATGAAGTTCCTGAGCGCAATGAGCGGGGGCTGGAACATCAGCCTCTTTCACTACCGCAATCAGGGCGCGGACTACGGCCGCGTGCTGGTCGGCATGCAGGTTCCACGCAAGGACCAGGCGGCGTTTCGACGCTTCCTGCAACATCTGGGGTATCGTTATTGGGATGAAAGCCGCAACCCGGCGTATCGGCTTTTTCTGCGCTGAGCACATCGCCCGGCGATCGGGCGTGTGCTGCTGGATCCTCGCCGCCGCACTGATGCTTGCGGCCGCGCCGGCACGGGCGCAGAGCGACGACGACTTCATGGCGGCGCGCGAAGCGTTCCGCACGGGCAATCGGGCGCGCCTGGATGCGCTTGCCCCGCGACTACGCGAACACGTGCTCTATCCCTACGTGGCCTACTATCGCATGCGCCAGCGAATCGATGAAACGCCGGCCGAGGACGTGCGCGACATGATGGCGCAGCTCGCCGACGGTCCGCTCGCTGACCGCCTGCGCAACGACTGGCTCAAGTCGGTTGCCAGGCGTGGCCTGTGGGAGGTGTTCGATCTCGATCGAGCAGGCTTGCGCACCGAAGACACCGAAGTGACCTGCTACGCGCTACAGCGCGCGGTGCGCCTCGGCGATGCGGGTGCGCTGCAAGCCGTGCGCGCGCATTGGCTGTCGAGTCGTCGCGCGGTGCCCGAGTCGTGCAACACCGTGTACGAGAGCGCGATGGCCGCCGGGGCGATCGATGCGGACGATGTCTGGGCGCGCATCCGGCTCGCCTTGCAGCACGGCCAGGTGAGCCTCGCCAAGAGCCTGGACCGGCACTTGCCGGGACGCCAGGGACTCAACTCGAAGCAGCTGGATGCGGCGGCGGCCAATCCCCGCAAGTACCTCGAGCGCAGGGGCGAGGTGCCCAAAGCGCACGGCGCCCGCGAGATCTTCCTGTTCGCGATCCAGCGGCTCGCCCGCGCTTCCCCGCAAGAAGGGGCGACGCGGTTTCGCACGTTCGCGTCCGATCTTCGACGGGAAGATCGGGAATATATCTGGGGCCGGATCGCCTATTACGGGGCGTTGTTTCACGATCCCGAAGCGCTCGTTTGGTTTGCGCGCGCGGGCCGGCTGGACGACAACCAGCTGGCGTGGCGGGCACGCGCTGCGTTGCGCGCGCGAGAGTGGACCGAGCTCATCGCCTCGGTCGACGCCATGAGCGAGGCCGGGCAGGCGGAGCCCGAGTGGCGCTACTGGAAAGCGCGCGCGCTCGCTGTCCAGGGAAAGCACGCCGAGGCGAATGCCTTGCTCGCGCCGCTGTCCACCGAGCATCAGTTCTACGGGCTGCTCGCGGCCGAGGAACTGGGCGAGACCATCGGTGCGCCGAGCGAAGCCTACCGGCCCTCGGAGGCCGACATCCAGGCGATCGCGGCCACGGGCGCCATCCGCCGCGCGCTTGCCTTCTATCGGCTCAGTCTTCGGTTCCAAGGCAACCGCGAATGGCTATGGGCCATCGGCGACTTCGACGATCGGCAATTGCTCGCTGCCGCGGAATATGCGCGTCGCAACGAGCTGTGGGATCGCGCCATCAATACGGCCGAGCGCACCCGCAGCTTGCACGATTTCGGCCTGCGCTACCTCGCCCCTTACCGCGAACAATTTCATGCCTATGCCACCGAACACGCCCTGGACGAGGCCTGGGTGTTCGGGGTCGTACGCCAGGAAAGCCGCTTCATCGCCGATGCGCGCTCCAGCGCCGGGGCGATGGGCCTCATGCAGCTGATGCCCGCCACGGCGCGCTGGGTTGCGGGCAAGCTCGGCCTGAAGGGGTTCCGCCAAGCGGTCGTCACCGACCTGGACACCAACATTTCGCTCGGCACATACTACCTGCGGCACGTGCTCGACGAGCTCGATAACCATCCCGTGCTGGCCTCGGCCGGCTACAACGCAGGTCCCGGCCGCGCGCGCGCATGGCGCTCCGACGGTTCCATGGAAGCTGCGGTCTACACCGAGACCATCCCGTTCAACGAGACCCGCGACTACGTGAAGAAAGTGATGACCAATGCAGCCTACTACGCGCGCGTGTTCGGGCGTGGCGTCGTTTCCCTGAAGGAACGACTGGGCATCATTCCGCCACGGCACGATCGCTGAGGAAGCGAACATGCAGATCGGGCAGGTAACCCTCATCGGGGGTTCGGGCTTCGTAGGGCGGCACATCGCGGAGGTGCTGTGCGCGCGCGGCATCCACGTCGTCGTTCCCACCCGCAATCGCGAGCGCGCCAAGCGCGAGCTGATCGTGTTGCCGACCGCGGACGTGGTCCGTGCCGACGTGCATTCGCCCGCGGATCTCGACCGGGTGGTCGCGGGCGCGGATGCGGTCGTCAACCTGGTCGGGATATTGCAACCCTCCGGACGGAACAGTTTCGAGCGTGTCCACGTCGAGCTGCCGGGGAAGATCGTGGCGGCTTGCCGCCGCGCCGGTGTGAAGCGGCTGCTGCACATGAGCGCGCTCGGCGCCGCTGCCAACGCGCCCAGCGCATACCAACGCAGCAAGGCCGAGGGCGAAGCGCGCGTGCTGCAGGCGGCAGGCGACGCGCTCGCCGTCACGGTGTTCAGGCCGTCGGTGATCTTCGGTTCGGGCGACAGCCTGCTAAACCTGTTCGCGCGCATGCAGCGCGTCCTGCCGATCGTGCTGCTCGGCTCGCCGCAAGCGAAGTTCCAGCCGGTGTGGGTGGAGGACGTGGCGCGCGCATACGCCGCTGCCCTGGAGGAATGCGGCACCTTCGGCCAGCGCTACGAGCTGTGCGGACCGAGCGTCCATACGCTGCGCGAGCTGGTCGCGCTTGCCGGGCGGCTGAGCGGCCACCCGCGCCCGATCATCGGGCTCGGCAAGACGTTGTCCTACCTGCAGGCGCTCGCGCTCGAATTCTCGCCGCTAAAAATCCTCACGCGCGACAACTTGCGCTCCATGTCGGTCGACAATGTATGCGGCTGCGCCTGGCCCGGAATCTTCGGCTTCGCGCCGTCGCCGCTCGAGGTGATCGCACCGTTCTATCTCTCGCACGCGGTTGCGCGCCGATTCGACAACTTCCGGGCGCGCGCCGGGCGTTAGCATAGGTTCCGGCGACCGATGAGGCGCGGGTGCGAAACGGTAAACACCGCACCACCCCGTCGGCTGCGCCGACACCCCTCCTCGTGAGCAGTATTAGCCCCGCAGGCGGGCAGGCGCGGTTAAGAAACCTGGTTGGGTTTCTTGAGAG
>WHTS01000210.1 GCA_009377585.1 Betaproteobacteria bacterium | reverse complement strand
CAGCGAACGGCCGAGGAGTATTGACTGCTAACGGCGAGCGTCACTACCACACATGCATGTCCGCCGAGATTCAACGAAGGAACCGAATGAATGGACGAGACGTATTGCTTGCAGGTGCGGCGGGCGTCGCGCTGGCGTTTGTGGCGCGAGCGCAGATCATTCGCGAGGCGGGTATCACGCTCGAGTAGGGTGACATTGTGGAAGCACTCGACAAGATCTCGATATGGATCAGTGCCGGAGAACCGTTGGTGATGATCGCTGCCGGTACGTTGGTGGCGATGTGCTTTTTCGTCTTCAACGCGCTCCGCATCCTGTTGTACGTGCCGCAATTGATGACTTGCCTGCGAGATGACCGTGGCTGCCCGACGATCAACCTCAGTACCTGGTGCAGTTGGATCGTTGCGAACGCCTCGACCGGTCTGTACATGTGGCTATTTCTGGGTGACATCTGGGGGCTCGTCCTCAACCTCGGCAACGCTGCGATGTGCGCCGCAACGGTGGGGGTCACAGTGATCAAGAGGCAGGGTCACCGACTCGCTAGTGGCTAAGGTCGATCACGGCGACCGCGTGGCGCCAGCCGAACATCATGGACTGAGGAGAAGCGCGATGCATGCGAATCACGTCGCCGACCTCTCGCCTGACCGCATCATGGGATTGGCCCTGGGCTTCTGGGGCTCGAAAACGTTGCTGAGTGCTTGCTCGACGGTTCCCCTGGGCCGATTACCGTACCTTCATCGACATCGGCGCCGTCGAAGGCGGCGTGCCAGTCGCGATCGCACATGCTCATCCGCATCTCACCGGCGGCGGGTTCGACTTGCCGTCAATGCAACCGGTCTTCGACGCCTATGTACAGCAGCACAGCCTTGGAGGCCGGCTGCGGTTTTATGCGGGCGACTTTTTCAAGGAGCCGCTGCCCTCGGCGGACGTGCTCGTGATGGGCCACATCCTGCATGATTGGGATCTGGAGGTGAAGCGCCAGTTGTTGGCAAAGGCCCGTACAGCACTTTCGAAGGGCGGTGTGCTGATCGTCTATGACCAGATGATCGATGACGAGCGCCGGGAGAATGTAGCCGGTCTCTTGATGAGTCTCAACATGCTCGTCAGGACGCGCGGCGGTTATGACTACACCGGTGCCGACTGCATCGGTTGGATGCGTGAGGCCGGTTTCACGCAGATGCGCTGCGAGCATTTGTGCGGCCCGTACTCGACGGTCGTGGGGATCGCCGCGTGATGCTCATCGGTTATGCAGCGTTCGCTGCCAGCCGCCTGGTCCAACTCCGCTCTACAGAAGAAAAGATATGCGATGTACACCACGCCTATCGATCGACAGTCCGAGAATGACGGTCTTGTGGCAGCCATTGATCGTACCTATCCGGTCGGCCACTCGGAACGTGAGCCGCGCGTAATCGCGCGGCGAAATTGGCGCCGAGTGAACCGTCCGCGGCACATCGTTTTCGTCGTTCTACCATGGGACCTGAAGTTCGTTCGCGGAGACTGCGGCACAGCATCGCGTGTCTCCGTTTTTCCTCACCGACTTGTCGCAAGGAGTTTGCCATGAGCTTGAAACCACTGCCGACAGGGGCGTTTCGCGCCGCGGACGAGATGACGTGGGACGCCAAAACGGCGATCGTCGACGCGTGGAATCTGCCCACTCGCGCGCTCGGCGAGCTCGATCTGAACCGCAACGGCGCGATCATTCCGAGCCCTGCGGACCACGCCGCGTTCAAAGGCCGGCAAGACGTGCTCGAGCGATTCCACGTGGGCTTTCAGTGGCAAGACGACGACGAAGGAACCACGCACTGGATTCCCCAGGGCCTCACGGGAGATTCAGACAGCACGGACACGGAGGACGGCCGCAACCGGCTCGCCGCGAGTTGGCACAACGAGGACGACACCGTCGAGAAAGGCATGCGCATCTCCTTCGTCGACGTCACGGCCTGGAGCAACCCGATCCGCTACCGCAACGTGCTGCTCGTGAACCCGCTCGGCGCCGCGCAGAATCCCTCGAATCACGTGAGCTTCGCAGCCATCGCCGCGCATGCCGGGCGGCGCGGTGTGGTTCCGCGACTATCTTTATGTCGCAGACTCGCGCGGCTTCGCCGATGGCCGAGCCGGCGGCGTGCTCGTGTTCGACATGAAACGTCTGAAAGTGGTCGACGATTCGCGCGACGACGTGATCGGTTGGTCGCCGAACGAAGGCAAGTACTACGCGTTCGGCTATCGCTACGTGCTGCCACAGGTCGGGCGCTATGTGCAGGTCGGCGCCGCGGCCGATCGGATGCGCTGGTCGTTCCTGGGCTTGGACCGCACGGGCTCGAAGCGCAGCCTCATGATGGGTGAATACGCCACGAGCAACGACGCTCCGCCGCGCTTGATGTGGTGGGTCCTCGACGCGGCCTCGGGCCGGCTCGCCGTGGGCCCCGACGCTACGCTCGGCGCGTCGCTCGCACGCTTGTGCACTGACGAGCGCTTTCTGCAGGGCTGCCACTCCGAGGGCGCAACAACGCGCCATGCCGCAGTGCCGCGAGCGTTCATGCGACGAGCTTTTGGACTATGATGTTCGCTGTACCAGCCAGCGATGGTCACGCCGGGCGGTGAATCGGAACTCCCGCCGGGCCTTTGGAGGACACCAGCATGATGATGGATCTCGCCGAAGGAACCGCCGAGCTCACGCGAGCGCAGCATGCGCAGAAAATGATCGAGTTCGGACAGCGCGGCGCCGAGCGTGCGCGCGCGATCGGCAATCGCGGACCGGTCCGCCTTGACGAGAACGGCCGCTTGCACCCCGATATCCTGGCCGCGTACTGGAAACACGGCTACTACGTCTTCGAGGGGGTAATCAGTCCGGAGGAAGTCGAGGAGCTGCGCCGCGAGGCCGGGGAAATGCTGCAGCGGGCGCCCATCGCCCCGGGCGCCAAGGTCGATGCGCAGGGGCGCCCGACCCTCGGCGCCGATGCGCCGCGCGAGATCTACAACCTCTGCAAACCGCTGTCCGATCCGCAAGGCGGCACGGAAGCGAATGCCGGTCGCCATCCCAGCCGCATGGCCGAGCCCAAGCCCGACGGCGATGCCCCGAACTACACGGTGCTGCGCATGCGCGCCATGTGCCAGTACATGCCCGCGGGATTGCGCGTCTACGGGCATCCGCACCTGCTCGCCATCGCGGCCTCGATCAACGGCGAGGACTTCGTGCCTGCGCATCTCCATCACCTTCGGCTTTCATCGCCGCAAGTCCGTGCTGGGTTCGAAATCCGCGCTCAGCATGGCGTACCAGGGCGTGACCTACGACGCGGAGCGTATCGATCGACGCTCCGCCGTCATCGCCGTGGCGATCGATGCGCGCCGGCAGCACTATCCGCAGGAGAAGCCGTTCGTCTACCAGCCCTTCGCCGGGCGCGAAGACGACTTCAGGTTCAGCGAGGCGATGTTCGAGAAGGTCGTCCGCAACTACAACCTCTATGATCTCGCGATCTGAGTGTGGTACGACAAGAGCTGTCGTCGTGACTTTCGAAGTCGGTTTCCTGGCAACGTCGGACAACGTTGTCATGCACGGTTGCGTATTCCAGCGAAGTTGACCGCTGTTTCCGACGATGTTGACCACATGATGAGTTGCGGTGCGTGGGGCTCAGATTCTCCCTCGGTTGGTCAACATGGTTGTTGCAAAAGCATTTCGCCTGGATCCGCTCCAAGCGCGGCCGAAACGGTAAGTTACTGGAATTGTCTTTATGAAGCTCCTCGTCGTAATCATCGTCATCGTCGCTATCGCAGCTGGTGCCGGCTTCAGCATCTGGTCTCAAACCGCCGAGAGTCCGCAGCCGGTGGCGCAGCAATTGCCGGGGCCGGCCAAGCCAGCCACAAGCCCCTTCGCCTTCGTTCCCGGCCAAAGCCCGTCGTACGGCAACATGATGGCGCGGGTCGTCGTTCACGAGTGGCTCGATCCGGAGTGCGAGGGCTGCCGCGCGATGCACCCGATTTTCAAGAAGATCGTGACCGACTATTCGGATCAGGCGCTCTTCGTCGTGCGCTACATGCCGCTGCACAAGAATTCGCTTTATGCAGCCGCGGTCCTCGAAGAAGCGCGGGAGCTGGAAAAATTCAACGAGGCGCTCGACATCCTGTTCGAAAAGCAGCCCGAATGGGGTAGCCATCGTGATCCGAGGCCGCAGCTCATTCCGACCTACCTGGAGCACCTCGGCATCCCGAGGGAGAAGATGGAGCGCTCGTACGTCGTTCAGAAACATGGCGCGAAGATCAAGCGCGACGAGGACGATGCCGTCCGGGCCGGAGTGACCGGGACGCCGAGCTTCTTCGTCAATGGTCGTAAAGTGCCAGCGCGTAGCGAAGACGCGCTGCGACGCGCCATCGAAACGGCCCTTGCACACCGATAGACCGAGGTCGGGAGCTTCGCGGACAGCCATCTGCAAACGCCGCGCCTCGCCATCCGCGAACCCCGCGGCGGCTCGACCAGTCCCACCCCTGTACACTGAGGTTCGACACACAGGAGAACCACCGTGGCAGACTGCTGCAACGACAAGGAATGCGCCATCGAGGCGCTGCGGAGCCGGCAGGCGGGCACCCTTCGCATCGTCCTTGCGATCAATGCCGTGATGTTCGTCGTGGAGTTCACGGCGGGCCTGCTGGCCCGATCGACCGCGCTGCTCGCGGATTCGCTCGACAACCTGGGGGACGCCACCACCTACGGGCTGAGCCTGTATGCCGTCGCACGTGGGGCACGGGCAAAGGCGAAAATCGCGCTGTTCAAGTCCGCGCTGATCCTGGCTGCGGCGCTCTTCGTTATCGGCCAGGTCGGCTACGGTATCGCGCATCCCGGAATGCCCGTGTTCGAGACGATGGGTATCGTCAGCGTGCTCGCGCTCGCCGCCAACGGCACCTGCCTGGCGCTGCTTTGGAAACACCGCACGGAAGACGTCAACATGAGCTCGGTCTGGGAGTGCTCCCGCAACGACATCATCTCGAACGTCGCGGTGTTCGTCGCCGCCGGCGCGGTTTGGATCGCCGAGTCGCGCTGGCCGGATCTGATCGTGGGGTCGTTGCTGGCGCTCTTGCTGCTTCGTTCTGCGATCCACGTCATGCGCGAGGCGACGCGCGCACTCGCCGAGGCGGACAAACATCCCGTGGCCGGCTGACTGTCGACACGACCCCGCGGCCATGCTTCCCTTCGTCCAGACGCTCGGGCTCTACACGATCACGGCGGTCTCCGAGATCGTCGGCTGCTGCGTGAGCACCTGGATCAGCATGCCGAGGGCACCGAATCCCATCATTCCGTCATCATCGAATTCACCGCCATGGCGTCGGCTTCGAATGGTCCACTGTGGCGCAGTGTTCAGTTGCGTGGCCGTCCTTGCGGACAGAAGCGGCGCCCGAAAGTCGCAAGCGGCCTCGGCGCCGCTTATCGAGCGTTCCCTATTTCATGTCACGCTCGTCCCTCAC
>WHTS01000209.1 GCA_009377585.1 Betaproteobacteria bacterium | reverse complement strand
GAAACTGCACCCGGTTCATCGCCATGGTTCACCTCGTCTTGTCGGTGAACCACATCATGCGCATCCCACTGGCTCACCAAGTGAGCCCGCTGAAGAATGTCGCTAATCAGGAAAAATAAACATCCGCGGGGATGAGGTAGCCGCTTGTTGTGCGATAGGGCCGCAGTTCCGCGCTCATGGACTCGGCCATTCCGATGCGCGCCCTCTCGCCCGCTTGGTCGATATCGCACGCAAACGGAAGATCCTGTATCTCGCCAAACAGCGTTTCGCGCAGGTCTCTCATATGGCGGAAGATCGTTGCTATGTGCAACGTCACTTGGCGGAAGCCGGCGGTATACACTAGCGATCTCAAAGCCACACCGTCGCAGAGTGCCAGAGGCGAAAGACATCTCTGCGCTGACTCGTCACTGACGTGGCCTCGTAGCGCTCGAGCCAATGCGCGCAAATACGGATTGCGCGCAGCCCAGACGTTGATGGCGAGTTTGCCGTCGGGTCTAAGGACGCGACGCATCTCGAAGAGGGAACGCGCCCGATCCGGGAAAAACTGCAGGGCCTGCTGACACAGTACGGTATCGAACGAGCAGGATCCGAACGGCAATTCACCCGCGTCCGCCTGCCTCCATTCGATGTCCATGCCGTCGAGCGGTTCGCACGATTTAGCGACAGCGAGCATTTGCGCATTGAGATCCACACCGACAACGCGCCCACACCGCCCGGTGAGCGGCGCTGCCAGCCGCGCCACGATACCGGTACCGCAGGCGACGTCCAACAACCGCTCGCCGCGCTGAATGCCGACATACGCTATGAACCGCTCGGCCAGCGGACGAAAGAGCGTCGGCACCTTGCACTGCTCGTAGCGCTTCGGTGCTGAACCTTCGAGCAGCCAGCGTTCGTCGACGTTGGCCATGCGATTCAGTCGGCCTTGATCCCCATCGTACGAACGAGATCATTCCAGCGCTTGATCTCAGTGCGCAAGTGCGCTGCGAAAGCTCGAGGCCCTAGGTCCGACGATTCCATACCGATTGCATTCAACCGCTCGCGCATCTCCGGCGTGGCCAGGATCTTCGCAATCTGGGCATGCAGTTGCTCGATCACTTCCCGAGGCGTTCCGATCGGGCCCACAATACCTTGCCAGTCGCTCACCTCTGCTGCGGCATAGCCGAGCTCCTTCAGCGTGGGAATCTCGGGATAACCCCTGAGCCGCGCGGGCGCCGCCGTCGCGATCGCGCGCAGCTTTCCGGACTCCAGGTGAGGGGACAAGGCCGCGATCGGCCCAAAGGCCATGTCGACTTCACCACCTACCAAAGCGGCCACACCCGCCGGGCTGCCTTTGTAGGGAACATGCAAGATGTCGATGCCTGCCTCACGCGCGAAAAGCGCTCCGGCAAGATGCGGAGGCGTGCCGTTGCCTCCTGAAGAATACTTCATCGTACCGGCTTCCACTTGCGCCGACGCGATGAGCTCGGGGACCGACCGGACGGCCGCCGTGCTCCTCACCGCAAGCAAGGTATAGCTCCAGTTGAGCATCGCTATCGGTGCTAGATCTCGCGCGATGTCGAAAGGCATCCGAGCGATCAGACTCGGCGCCACCACATAGGGCATGGCGATCAATCCGAGCGTATAACCGTCGGCCGGTGCGTTGGCGACGATCTTCAGACCAATGCTACCGATAGCCGATCTCGTTGAGCGCGGTGGAGATCGTGGCCCGGATGCCGTGCCCGGTCAGCAGGTCGAGGTATCCCATCCGCTTGAGCGCCGCGTTGAACGTGTTCTCGCTGATGCGCTTCTTTAAATCGCTGTCGTGTCGAAACACGTAGTGTTGCGCCGGCTTGAAGTGGTCCAGCATGTACCGGACGATCTCCACGGCTTGTACCGACAACGGTACGATGTACGGTGGGATATCCTGAGGCTGCTTGCGCTTCTTGCGCATGTGCATCTGGAGCTGCTTCACGACGTCGGGCGGAATGATCCACAACCCTTGGTCCAGGTGGAATTGGTCGGGCGTCGCAAGCCGCAGCTCTCCGGTGCGCACGCCCGTCAACAATAGCAACCGCAACCCGAGCTGGGTTTGCAGCCTGCCGCGATACGTGCGTAGCCGCTGCAACAGCTTCGGCAGCTCGGCCATGCGCAGGAACGGATTGTGGTTCACGGGCGGCAGGGGCTGCGCCACGACGTCGAGATCGGACGCTGGGTTTTGTTCCAAGCCCGGCACGGTCACCAGCGCGTAGCGGAAGATCTGTTTGAACCAAGTCCGAACCTTCTCGGCGACGGACAGCGCCTTGCGCAGCTCGATCTTGGCGATCACCTCCAGCAGATCGGGGCGCCTGATGTCGTAGATCGACACCGCGCCCAGTGCCGACAGCACGTCCTTTTTGAATATGCGCGGAAGTATCGAGAGCGTGCAGTGCCGGCCCTTCTTTAGACTGAGTTCGCGATGGGCAAGCCACTTCTTGTACACCGCCTCGAAGCTGTTCTTGTCGGCGAGACGAACCGTGGCGCGCCTTCGCTTGCGGTGGATCCGCGGATTGATGCCTTTGGCCAACAAGGCGCGCGCCTCATCGCGCAAGCCACGCGCTTCGCGAAGCGTGACTTCCGGGTACGTCCCCAGCGACATCCGCTTCTGCTTGTTCAGCCAGTAGTAGCGGAAGTGCCAGGTTCTGCCGCCCACGGCCGTCACGGCCAGGGAAAGTCCGTCCGAGTCAGCGAGGGTATAGGCCTTGCCCGTTGCCCTGGCTTGGCGGACGGCGAAGTCGGAGAGTGCCATGCTCTTGCTCCTGAACAGGAGTCAGGAGCCGATGCTGATCTCGTCGACCTCGCCCCTCCATCAACAATCCGGAACCCGCCGCGCCCATGAAAATGGACTTGTTTATGGACTCAAATGTCCCGGCTGTAGGTGGATGTCAGTGGACGGCGCTGGAACGTCGAAGCGAGGGCGGTTCCTTACGCGACAACGACTTGCAGTCATCCCTGGACATCCACGGAACTTGGCGGATTGTTGCTGTGGAGCGGGTGAAGGGAATCGAACCCTCGTCGTAAGCTTGGGAAGCTACAGTAAATTCCTTGCAAATCAAAGAGGATCCACCAAATTTTGCTCCGCAATTATGGCTGATTTGCCGGCTTTTGAGCCAATATCGGCGCGGCATCGAACGAAATTGCGGAGCAACTCTGAGCGTGCTCTGGGCCTATTTCGACAGACTGAGCGCAGCTTGGCTGCGTTGATCCGGCACTATGGCGCCAGCTTGCCGTCACCGGCGCGATGGAGCACCTTAACCGAGAGAACTGCCGTGGAGCGAAGCACTGGCACGGGGTCGCGCACCGCCCCTCCCACCAAACGCACCGAGACTCCAAACTTTCCTCAGCGAACCTACGCCTGCTCACTTCGGTGATAGCACCCGCGAGTCGAACGTACCCCGCACGAAATCGAGCGTCAAAGCCATGTCGATCTCGCTCAGCATGAGAGCGAAACACGCGATTGCCGATTGGTTCGCTGCCGACCAGGGCGCCGTCGCAGTCGAAGATCACAAATCCAGGCTGGTTCGTAGCCTGGTTTTCGAACCGGAGTTGGCTTGGCGAATCCGACTCTTGAGTGCCGTCAGGCCTTCGGCCCACACCTTGCGCCTAGCGGCGTATCGGCGATGCAGATCGGCCGGTTTGGAAATGACGAGCTTGTGCGGTGAGCCTTTGCGCACGACATCGAATCCGAACGCCGCGTCAGCAGCCCGCAAGCTCGTAATCAAATGCGAGCGTCGGCTCTCGGCCATCGCCAGGGTCAACGGTTGTGCACTGGACGACAACGCCCAGTCGATTGCGAGCCTGCAGTCTGCGCAGCGACAAACCCATTCGGTGTCGCGCAGACCAAAGTCGTCAGGCAAGGGATCTGGCCGGGCCAGGGCTTGTTGCAGCGTTTCGACGACCGCTGCAGTCAGTGCGATTGCCTCGGCGGGTGCATCCCTACCGGTCGGGAGCGCCTCGATCAGCGGCCGTAGGTCCAACAACGGATACAGATCTGGGTAATCTCGCACATGGTGCAGCAGTTCGATCAAATGCTTCTTCGTCCGTTCCGGATCCAGTCGTAGTGCAGCGACTAGTTCCGCGGCGATGTCCACGCGCTGCCCGAGCGACCCATTGCGCTCCGCCGGAGATAGCGACTTTTGCGCCACATCGTGTTCCCGTACCGCGGCGAGGCACTGCACCCACATGGCGTCGATCACCTCGAATTCCAGTCCCGCGCGTGTGCAGGCTCGCACGAACTCCCCGAGCGGCCTTGGCCAAAGCGTTGCGCCAGAAGCGCGCGCCGATGCTGCACTCATGCCCAACCAAGACGGCCGGGATTTCGCCCACTCCTGCAACAGACCCAGCATCCAGGTGGAACCCCAGCGCTTGCTCAGACTAGCCAACGCTTTCGCGTCAGCGGGTTTGAACGTCGTCCACATGAAACCCTCGCACAATGCCTGCGCATGTACGGCATCGGGCAACGCAACGGCGAGCGCTGCGTAGGAGCGAAACAATTTGCGTCCCTGATCCCAACATCGAGCCGCGAGCGTGCGTGCAGCTGGCTGCAAGCGTCGCGCCAATTCATCGGCCCGTCCGTTTCGCGCTAACACCAAAGCAGCGGCGAGGGCAGCGTCGAACTCGGTTACGAAACGGTTGACTTCAGCCGCCAAGGGCGTCTGCAATACCAGTGCGGCGCGACGATACCAGTACTCGAGTGTCTCGCCATAGTTGCCCATGTAGCCTTCATATTCTTCGTCGACGAGAAAGGACTTGTCGGTGTCCGTAAAGCTATCGACATCCGTCCGCCGCACGTGCAATGCAGCGCGGCGCAGCGGCCGATCGTCGGCGCCGACCCAGTAATCGACGGCAATCGATTCGTCAATAAGATCCTCGGGCAGTGGTTCTTCGGAGCCGCGACGGCGAGAGGAATAGTCCTCGGTAGCAGTCCATTGCTGGCATATCTCGACGAGCCCAAGGTGGACGGTCAAGCCCAGCGCCTCGGCGGCAGCGCGCAATGCGGCTGCTCGCGACCTATCGTCTCCCTTGAGCAACGACCAACGCAGTCCGTGCTGCGTGTACTCGTGATCAAGTAGGAATACCCAGGGCCGGGTGTGGATATCCTCGCCCGGAAAGAAGTGCTCACGCATCGCCTTGAGGAGCGGTGCGGACGCAGGCGCAGCGGGTGCGAACGACCCGACGGGGACCACCAAGTCGTAGGTCAGTACGATGCGCCATCCTTCCGTGATCGGACACACCTCATGCTGACAGTCGGCGTAGAAAGCGAACCAGCGAAATCCATCTAGACGCAGGTGCTGGGACGCGAATCGTGCTTCGTCCTTACCATGACGCACGCGCAGTTCGCCTCCGAGGTGTGCCGAAGGGCAGACGAGCACGAGAGTGGCCACCATCCCGCGATGCTTCTCCGTATCCTGGTGCGACTTGAAGAACGGCATTGTCCCGATCGATGTTGAACTGAGGGTCTGAGGTGGCGGCTCCTTTCCCCTGCGTGTGATATGCAGGGGGTCGCCAAACCAAGAAAGGAGCCACCATGGCGAAGACTGTCACGAAGTCGATCGTTTGCCAATCGCAAGCCGATGCAGGGACGCTGAACGTAGCCA
>WHTS01000208.1 GCA_009377585.1 Betaproteobacteria bacterium | reverse complement strand
GCATCGAACGGTTGCGCAATGGTCGAGGCGGGCTCCAGCACGCACCAGCCACGCGCGTAACGCACCTGCCCGGTGCTTTAGGCTATGCACATCGCGATCAATCGACCTTAGGACGTCGTTCGCTCCGCCCGGCGCGAACGGCACGCTCAGCCGAACCGGTCGCTGCGGATAGGTTGCCAGAAGAAACCGGCGTTCTGGCTTCCGATGGGCTTTCCGTTCTGGATGATATTGGATACGACAAAGAGCTCAGGGTAGCCGGGCCTGCAGCAGTCCTGGCGCACGTGGTGCTCGAACTCGCCGAAGCGGCGGCTGAATGCGATGTGCTGCTCGGGCGTCAGGTGCTGGTTCCGGAAGAAAATGACTTCGTGCTCATGCAGCGCGGCCACGATTTCCTGGAAAGCCTGCTCGTCCAGGTTGCACGGCAGGTCGATGCCCGCGATCTCAGCCCCGAGCGCACGGTCCGACGGTCTTGCAGCAAGCATTACGCTCCTCCTTCGGTGGTGTTTCCGAACGCAGGCCAGTCGTCATTCGGACGGTCGCAGAGTAGGATGCTCGCCGCCGCCTTGTCAATGCCCAAAGACGGCAGTTCTGTATAATGCATGCAACTTGCATTCAGAATGATCGGGTGCGACAAGAGAGAAGAGGAGGTATGGCAGTGAGGCAGCTTCGTTACCGTGTGTTCATTTCCACAGTTGCGCTGCTAGCAGCCGGCCAGGTAAGCGCGCAGACGTATCCAGTCAAGCCCGTTCGCTTCATCGTGCCGTACACTGCAGGGGGTCCCAGCGATGTCCTCGCGAGGCTCCTGGGTACCGGACTGACCGAGGCGCTCAGGAAGCAGGTGATCGTCGACAATCGCGGTGGCGCCAACGGCAACATCGGCATGCAAGCCGCGGCCACCGCACCGCCCGACGGGCACACGATCGTGCTTTCGACCGGTTTCACACTCACCGTGAATCCCCACATCTACCGACTGCCGTACGATATCGAGCGGGACTTTGCGCCGATTTCGCTGCTCATATCCTCAGCGGCCCTGCTTGTGGTGACCCCGACGCTGCCGGCGAAGTCGGTTCCCGAGCTGATAAGGCTCGCCAAGGCGCGGCCGGGCGAGCTCACTTTCGGCTCTTCCGGTCTGGGCGGATTCGGCCACATCAGCGGCGAGCTTTTCAAGATGCTGACGAAAACATCGATGATTCACGTGCCTTACAAGAGCGCAGCTCCCGCCCTCACCGATCTCGCAGCCGGCAACATCACCGTGCTGTTCAACAACCTCGTCACAACGGTGCCTATGGTCGAAGCAGGCCGGGTTCGCGCGATCGCAGTCACGACTAGAGAGCGCTCGCCGGTGATCCCGGACGTGCCGACGGTCGCCGAGGCGGGCGTGCCCGGATACGAGAGTACGACCTGGAACGGCCTGCTCGCGCCCGCCGGCACGCCGGAAGACGCGCTCGCGCGCCTGAACTCGGAAGTCGTGAAGATTCTCGCATCGGCAGACATGAAGCAGCGCATCAGTGCCCGCGGGGCGGCGGTTACGCCGTCGACGCCCGAGCAGTTCCGCGCGAAGATCAGGGAAGAAACGGCGCGCATGGCAGACGTCGTGCGATTTGCGAAGATCAAGCCAAATTAAGGGAGGCAGATCGATGATAGAGACAACCTTGATCACCGAGCGCACAAGCGCGCAGACACTGTCCTTCGTCCCGCTCTCGCCGGTGCTCGGAGCGCAAGTCCACTGCGGCAGCCTGGCCAGGCCCGATGAACAAGATTTCGACGCGATCCGCAAGGGACTGCTGGATCATATGGTGCTGTTGTTTCGCGGCCAGGATCTAACCGATCCTGAGCTGATCGCTTTCGGTCGGCAGCTTCACGCGCTCGACAATGCGCCGCTCGGCTATACCAATAATCAGAAAGAGCGCGAGCACGAAGAAATGCTCATCGTGTCGAACGTCAAGGAAGATGGCGTGCCCATCGGCGTGCTCGGAGATGCCGAAGTGGTGTGGCACTCGGACAACTCCTATCGCGAGACGCCGCTCAGCTACAGTCTGCTGTACGCGGTGGAGCTTCCGGATTCCGGCGGCGAGACCGCATTCGCGAACATGTACATGGCATATGACAACCTGTCGGCAGACCTCAAGACGAGACTGTCGACGCTTACGGTCAAGCACGACACGACTTACAACAGCGCGGGCGAACTGCGCAGGGGCTTCCAGCCCGCGTCCGATCCGATCACCGCGCCGGGGCCCTACCATCCCCTGGTACGGACGCACCCTGAAACGGGCCGTAACGCGCTCTATCTAGGCCGCAGGCCAAACGCCTACGTCTGCGGACTCTCGCTCGATGAATCGGAGTCGCTGCTGAACATGCTGTGGGCTCACGCGGCCCAGGAGCGATTCACGTGGCAGCACACATGGAAAAAAGGCGACGTGCTGATCTGGGACAACCGCTGCCTCATGCACCATCGCAAACCCTTTGATCCTTGCGCGCGTCGCGTCCTGCACCGGCTCCAGTTTCGCGGCGACCGGCCGTATCACGATCCGCGCGCAGCCGCCAGAGGATCGCATCCGCGCGCGCCCCGCTGAGTCGAGACTCTGCGCTCATGGCCGTGGCCACGGCCGGCGGGAAAGGCGCCGCCAGTCGCAGCGCTAACGTCTCCTGCGCGTCGCGCGTTTCGCCGCAGGTTTGCGAGCCTGCACCGCGGGCTCGTCCACCGCATTCACTATTCCGGCAGGCAGGATACTCGCACGGGACGCTCGGATGTGCGCGAGCACCGCATCTTTTACGAGCTCCGGATCGCCTGAGCGCAGCGCCTTCAGAATCTTGGTGTTCTCCGCCTGGACTTCCCGGGCCCGGCTCGAGCGCATGTCCTGGTGCATCGCCCCAACGAGCAGAATGCGGTCGCGGGCCGTCGCCAGCAGCCGATACAGCAGCTCATTATGGCTCGCGGCGGCAATCGAGAGATGAAATTCGCGGCTCAGGGCGCGAAACACCGCGTACCGCTCCTGCTTCAGGAGCCTGGCCGCTTTTTCGAGTTTTACTGCAAGCGCGGACAGCACTGCGCCGTTCAGATGAGGCAGCGCCTCGAGCGCAGCCTGCACTTCGAGTGACTCGCGCACGGTGAACAGATTCAGAATGTCCTGCGGCGTCATCGGCCGCACCACGTATCCCCAGCCATCCTGCCGCATGACGAACCCTTCCTGCTCAAGCCTGCTGAGCGCCTCGCGCACGGGCGTGCGGCTCACATCGAGATGGGCCGCAATCTCCTGCGCACGCAGCGGCGAACCCGGCTTAGCGGAGAGGCTGACGATCTCGTCCTTGATATGGCTGTAAGCCTTGTCCTGACTGCTGTTCTTGCGAGGGTTTGCCATGAGCAGACGTGTTACGTGCGCAAACGGGGCGCTGGAGTC
Source organism: Betaproteobacteria bacterium (assembly GCA_009377585.1). Classification (NCBI taxonomy): domain Bacteria; kingdom Pseudomonadati; phylum Pseudomonadota; class Betaproteobacteria; species Betaproteobacteria bacterium. Next base: position 2,232 of record WHTS01000208.1, on the reverse strand, counting down.
TACCACGTGCCCATTTCCCCGCGCCCGGTCAGCCCGTCTCTATGCATGCAATTTGGATACAATCACTCGAACAACCGATACGAGGAGGAATCGTCACGATGACGGCAAAATTGCAGTGCAGCTCCGAAATGTTGCACGTGCCCTACCGGGGCAGCGCAGCTGCACTTGTCGACACCATTGCCGGCAATGTAGTCATCATGTTTCCCAACCTGCCCGTGGCCTTGCCGCATGTAGCTTCAGGCAAGCTGCGCGCGATCGCGGTGACGTCGCGCGATCGTTCGCCCGCGGCTCCCGACACGCCTACCATTTCCGAAGCAGGCGTACCTGGGTACGAAGTGAATACCTGGTTTGGCTTCCTTGCGCCGGCGGGAGTTCCGGACGCGGTCCTGCGCCGACTGCATTCCCACATCACCGCCGCACTCCTCGAGCCGGACGTGAAGAAGATCCTGGTAAGTCAGGGCGCAAACGTTGTCGCTTCGACAGGCAAGCAGTTCGGCGGATTCATCAAAGCCGAGCTGGACAACTGGGCCGCGATAATCAGGAAGTCGGGGGCGACGGCAAATTGATTGGCTTCTCTCGGCTTACTTTCGGCGAGATCGCTTGAGCCCAGTGTGCAGCACTCGTAAGGTGAGAAGCGCGATTACGCAATGTAGACGGAGGAATCGATGAGAGTGACAGTACGAGCACTGCCAGCAGCTCTGCTTTGGGCGATCAGCACCGGGCTCTTTGCTCAGCCCGCACCGCGCGGAACGCAAGGCGATTACCCCAACCGGCCAGTTCGCCTGATCATTCCCTTTACCACGGGCGGCAGCAACGACAATGTCGCCCGCATACTTGGCGCAAGACTTTCCATGCTCTGGGGCCAACAAGTCGTTGCAGACAACCGCGTAGGCGCCAATGGCATCATCGGCACCGCTATGGCCGCGCAGGCGCCGCCCGATGGCCACACGATGGTCGTTGCTTCGACGACTTTTGCCATCAATCCAACAACCCACAGGCTGCCCTACGATTCTCTGAGAGACTTTCAGCCGGTAGCGCTGCTCGGCGATGGGCCGCTTATTCTCTGCGCACATCCGGCCTTCCCCGCGCGCACCGTAAAGGAGCTTATCTCGCTGGCCAGGGGCAAGCCCAACTCCAATGAGCTGCAATTCGGGATCTCCGGTGTTGGAGGCGTCACTCACCTCGCCATGTTAAGGCTGCAGAAGATGACCGGGACTTCCATGGCGCACGTGGCGTACAAGGGGTCAAGCGCCGCAGTCATAGACACACTGAGCGGACAAGTGCCGCTCATCATGAGCAGCGTGAGCCCGGTCCTCGCGCACCTGAACAGCGGAAAACTGCGCGCTCTGGGTCTGGGCAGTGCAAAACGCTCGGCACTTCTGCCCGATGTGGCGACGATCGCCGAGTCCGGTGTTTCGGGATACGAAGCAATCATCTGGTGGGGAATTCTGGTACCGCGCGCAACGCCGAAGGCGATCGTGGACAAACTCGATCGCGATATCGGCCGCAGTCTCCAAGACCGTGACCTCCAGCAACGGTTCGCGAGCCTGGGCATGGAGGCCCGTCATGCCCCATCCACGCGATTTTCCACGTTCCTGGCCACGGAAATATCCGCATTTTCCGAGCTGATCAAAGAGTCAGGCTTGACCGCGAAGTAATTCGCATTTCATCACTGGAGGAAAGCGACTTGACAGCGGCGGAATTGAGCGGCAGTGCCGCCAGATCATTCGAAGCGTTCGACGTCATCGTCGTGGGATACGGCTTTGCCGCGGGGCGCTGCGATCGAAGCCAGCGATGCCGACGCGCGCGTGCTGTTGCTCGAAAAAATGCCTGATCCCGGTTGTGCCTGGCCGGCTAGCACATATGCTCGCGACGACTCGTGGACTGATCGTCTCATTGAGAACGAAGTGCTCGAACAAGATGCAGCCTTGGCGCGACTTTCGGAACGGGGGCTCCGCTGGCCCAGTTCCGGCAAGGAGGAGTTCGAGATACCTGCGCTCGGCAAGCGCCTGCAGCGGATGCTCGTCGAGATTCGCTCCGGCCGTGGCTTCGTACTGATCAAGTGCATCCCGGTGGATCGTTACAGCTCGGAGGAACTGCGCAATATGTACTGGGTCAGCGGAGCGCACCTCGGTACGGTGATTCACCACGTCCGGGTACAGCCCCGTGGCAGCCCACCCCACGCATGTTGCATGCAATTTGGATACAATGATTCGACCAGATTAACCTGAG